>JAFGMN010000045.1 GCA_016927515.1 candidate division CSSED10-310 bacterium
AACTCATCATGCGGATTCTCCACGCTGTCCCGGCATGCCGATGCGTCCTACCCGTTCTCCCGATCACGGACAGCATCGTGGTGACAGATCATGGCATGGTGATCGACTACGCCGATCGGTCGCGGATGGGGCGTGTGCAGACACCCCAGGGTTTCACCCTTGGCCTGATCCGAGCGCTACATGAACAGGCGGAGTCCGATGGAATCAAACATGCGCTGGATGACGGTTCCTTGGCTCTCTCGGCGGGATACTCCATCGCCACCGTCACCGGTGATCCTAAAAACCGGAAGCTGACATCACCAGCCGATCTGTCTTCCGATTGAACTCCTCCCGCCCGATCCCAGATATAGAGCCAGGTCATTGCCAGCACATTAACTGCGCTGGAATAAGCAATAGATCCCACTCCAAAGGGAGCAGACCGGACATCATAGAGAGCGATTGTCTTGTTCTCCCGATTGAGTGTCTCAGTCAGAATCGAGGACACGCGGTCCATACGGCGCGTGGATTCGAATAGCATCGCTTCAAAATCGTGAGCGGTGCGGGGCCGCGCAGCCTCTCCTTTCCATCGGATCCGGAAAAAGGACCGGTTTTGCTGGAGAAAAATGGCGTAATCCGTTCGCCAATCCGGTTCTTTCAGACGGGAGATATCGGTGATTATGGTATGCAGTTCTGCCACGATCCGAGTCAGACGACCCAGAATCCCGGCGGCTCGTTGATATGACATGTCCACCGTTAATGCCGTTACCGCTGCATCGCTTTCCCGGATAATCACCGGGATCAAGTGGCTGCGATCGATGCAGGTGGGTGCAGGAAGATTCATCCCGCGAGAAAAATCGGATTCATACCGGTTAAGAACCCATTGGAAATTATCCGGAGTCAAGCGTCGGGCATCCAGCGCTATCCCCTGCACATTGGTCTCCGTCCAGCAGGCCGTTGTCATTGCCGAACCTATCAGTATCAGGAAGCCGATAATGCTGAGTATTCTCATTGGTCGATACCCCCTAAGTCCCAGATCGGATTAAACCTATCAGGCAGTGGAACAGAGAGCAATGATTTTCAGTTGGAGAGATGTCTTGAATTGGAGTAAGATAATGATTGGATTGATTATGTGATCGAGTGAGTGCTGTTTTTTTTTTCGTGTTTCACGATTCATGAGGAGTTTTTAGCATGTTGAAAGCGGGTATTTTTATTGATGCCGAGAACGTCATGCGAACGGGTGGATGGGGATTGCGATACGATACATTGAAGGAATTTGTCCGGGCGCAGCACGCACATATTATCCGGGCGAATACATATCTTGCTCAGGATAACGAGCGCGAAGCGATGGATATTGATTTCCGTCGAAAAAAGGATCTGTACCGGTCGAATCTGCGACAAATGGGGTACAAAGTGGTGCTGAAACCTGTCCGGCGATACCGGGATTCGGATGGAACGCTCGTAACAAAAGCCAATGCTGACCTGGAATTGGCGGTTGATGCCATTATGCAGGCCCGGGAACTGGATTACATTGTTCTGCTGTCCGGTGACGGAGATTTTACCCGGTTGGTTGCAGCCTGCCAAGATCTTGGTTGCCGCGTCGATGTCATTGGTCTGCATTTTTGCAGCCGCGAACTGCGGGAAGCCGCCGATCACTATGTTTCGGGCTTCCTGATCCCCGATCTTCTCCCTGTCCCGGATGGCCGAATTCGTGGTATGCTCACTGCGGTAAATGAGGAGAAGTATTTCGGCTGGTTGTCGATTCTGCGATCGCTTCAACTGGACGACATTGATCGTGAAGTTTTTATTCATGGCAACGATCTTGAAGGAGGTCGTTTGACCAACGATCGCTTTGCCGCGCTGCGGGAACAGCAGGCGATCATCGATTTCGAGCTGCAGGAGGATGAGAAAGGCCGCCGGGCCATCAACGCGGTTGTGTTGCGCCCCGAGGACAATGCCTGGCCTAATCGGCGGGATGAAGATCATCCCCATGATGAGACCGAAATCAATGAAAACCTGATAAAAGGAGACTCTTTTTATGAGGATTGATTTTACCTGGCCCGATCATTTGATTCCGATGGTTGCTGCGGTCGGCGACGGCCAGCACATCGTGGATCTATTTATCAACAGCATTCTTTTGGAGAACGACGAGGATACTTCCCGTCGCCTGACCCGGGTCATCCTGGACCTGATGGATTCCGATAATCCGCTGTGGCGGATGGAGATCCCATTGCCGGCGTTGATTTCGCATCTGGCGGTCGATTCAAAGATCCATACACTGCCTGAAGACGTACGAACCAGCATGGTCGGCGATTACCTCACCAGCCGGATCATGCGCGTACAATCCGACGCAACATTCGCTCCCGGTTCCCAGGGTCTTCTCCGCCGGTTTCCGATCCGTTTTATCGCGTCCACCGTTCCCAATACCCTGATCGCCCGAGCTTTTTCCGGACCACATCTGATCGGCCGATCCGAAGTCGCGCTTGTGCCTTTTAAAAACCGCTTTCTGTTCCATTTCCCTGTTTCCGGTATCTGGCAGGTGATCCGTAATTTCGATTACACACTGGGACATCGCGGGTATGCCGGCCAGGAATTCGCCGTTGATCTCGTCCAATTGGGAACCGATGGAATGATTCGAAAACAAAGGACTGATACCGCCGAAGACTATTTTTGTTTCGGAGCGGCCGTGGAAGCCATCGCCGACGGTGAAGTCATTCGCTGTGAATCGCGACTGACAGATAATCCCGTCCACTGCGAATCGGATCCCTCCCAAATGGCCGAACGAATTAAAACCTATGGGTATCTCTCCGCGCATTCCGGGAATTTCGTCATTATCAAACACACGGAAGACCGGTTTAGCTTCTATGCACATCTCAAACACGAATCCGTCACCGTCACTCCCGGATCCCCCGTGGAAAAAGGCCAGGTCATCGGCACCGTGGGCAACTCGGGCCAATGCTCAATCGCCCATCTTCACCTTCAACTGAACGAAGGACCCAATCCCCTGGGAAGCAGGGGATTACCTATGACTTTCGATGATCTTCGCGATCTGACCGGCAATCCGTTGCCCTTGATTACGAACAACAACGTCGTTGTCCACCGGAAAATTTGAGTCCAACTGCGCTGATCATCGGACCATCGCTGGAGAGGGGAGTTGCAGGATATCCATCACGCCAGTTCAGTATGGCCCGGACTGATGCTTCTTGTCGCCGCATGTGTCGTCCTGTTTCCACATGCCTGTCTGGAAGGATACGCCGTTTTCCCCGGTGACTTGCAAACTCTTTACCACCCATGGCGGACGGAGTTTGCGGGTCATACCGGTCCATCAACAAACTGGATTTTGTTCGACGAAGTATTGGAATTTTTCCCCTGGCGGGAACATCTTTCCCGAAATCTTCTTTCCGGTCACATCCCATTGTGGGATCCGACCGCCTTCTGTGGTTACCCGTTTCAAGGCCTCTTTCAGACAGCGCTGCTCTATCCTCCGGACCGGATCCTCGATTCACTCCCCTTCCATCGATATACCCTGGTTCGTACTCTTTTTCACCTCCTGGCTGCGGGTCTGGGAATGGGCCTTTACTTGAAGCGACACCGATTGAACGGACCAGCAGTGACATACGGAATCTGCGCATTTGGACTTTGCGGATTCATCCTTGTCTGGCTCGGTCACCCTCATGCCAAAACGGCAGTATGGCTGCCCTGGTTGTTTATAGGAGCCGACGCTGCCATCCAACTGCGTCCTCGCGCTGTCCCTCTCCTGACCATCCCTCTATCGCTCAGCCTGGCATCAGGACACATCGAAACCGCATTGCACACCATTAGTGCCGCCATCGTGTATGCCTTCGTTCTCGCCTGCCGTCGATCGGGACGGAAAACCATCATTCGCCAGGCAGCGATCATCATCACCGCCCTCACGGTCTCCATCCTGCTCACCAGCGCCATGTCCATCCCCTTCGCCGAATATCTGTCCCGGTCGGTCGCATATTCAACACGATCAAGCGGCGTCGTTACCCAGGGTTGGCTCGATCCGATCCTGAGTTTCACCCTGTTGATGCCTTCACTGACCGGTAGCTCGGCTGACGGCACATATTGGTATCCCGGGTTCAACTCAGCGGAAATCGGCGGTGCATTTATCGGCGTGATTTCCATTGTTCTCGCCGGATCCACGCTCCTCGCTTTTCTCCGACCCCAACATGTTCCAGACCCCGGTCGACGCCGATGGGTTCTCGCTCATTGTATCATCGGTATCGTGACCTTTCTGACCGTGTTCGGCATTCCCCCTGTCTATACCTGGGTATCACTCCTACCAGGGTACAGGATGTCCTACAATTTCCGGTTGGTCCTGCCGATGGCCTTCAGCATCGCAACGTTGAGCGCTCTGGGAGTTCACCGGCTCACAAGCGAATTCACTCACACCACCCGCCGGGAACCTCTGATCAGTGCCATCGCCGTGTCGCTGCTGTGCCTGGCCGGCGTCATCACATTCATCTCCCGCTTCGCTCCGTTGCCGCCATCCACCGCATGGCGTCTCGCAGTCGGCGCTATCGGTTCAGCCATAACAGGCGGCATCATTCTACCCGCCATTCCGTTCAACCGATTCCGACTCGCCGGATATGCATTCACCGCTCTGGTCATCACCGAATTGATCGTTTTCAGCAAAGGATTCAATCCGGAATCCCCTCCCGCTATCCTCAACCAACTCCCTGATAGCGCATCGTTTCTGTCTGCGGAATCCCGAAACGAACTCTTCCGGACTCTTCCCATCGGCAAAACCTACCCCCCACACTCCGGCTTGCGGTTCGGCATGCACGACATCCGGGGTAATGATGCCTTGACCCCCCTGATCACCGAAGATGTTCTGGCACTGATCGATCCAGGCATTCGTCATCCCCTCATCCTACCCGCCCTTCGACTCCTGTGGTTCAACACATGGCAATCGCCACTGATCGATGCTTTGAACGTTCGCTATATCGTCATCCCTCCAGCAGACAGCCAGGAACCGCCGCCGGATCTGATCCCGGTCCGCACCATCGGTGGCGTGCACATTTTTGAGAATCCCGGATGGATGGAACGTGCGTTTTTCGTTTCGTCATGGGAATACTGTGCTGATGATCAAACAACCCTGCACCGCATGGGAACGCCCGGTGTCGACTGGAAACGGACGGCACTTCTGCCTGCATCGACTCGCCGGTATCCGATTGCCGACGCTGCAGCTTCCGGGACAGTCACAGCGATGGAATATTCCGATCATCGGATTCAAATCGATACCATGACAACCACAACCCTGCTCCTTGTTCTATCCGATACATGGTATCCCGGATGGCAAGCCACCGTTGACTCAATCGAAACGGATTGCATTCGCGTCAATCACATGATGCGTGGCGTTTTCGTTCCGCCGGGTTCCCACCGCATCGAATTCATCTTTCGTCCAGTATCATGGCGACTGGGGCTGTTTCTGACTTTGCTGGGGTGTATGCTGATCCCGCTGCTAGCTTTCCGGAAAACCGAACCTGTTCGCGAATCCGCTGCTTCGTCGCATACCGGAGAATTGCCGTGAAACGAATAGCATTGCGCATCGGTAATTTCCACGTGATCTGCCGCCCGTCTATGGAAGATACGCTCGAATCCATCTATACAAGCAACCGAACGGTGTATGACTGGCTGATGGCATCGGGATCCGCCAGGATTCTGCGGGGCCGGGCACCCGTGTTGGTCGGCCCGGTGGGAACCGAAGAAATCGTTGTGAAACATCATGTTCACGGAGGACTCCTTGCACCAATCACGTGCGATCGTTTCGTATCCTCCGCTCGGATCATATCTGGAATGCATGCCGGTGACTATCTGATCAACCATGGCATCGCTACTCCCGATTGGCTGTTTATCAGTTGGTGGCGCCAGGGACCCTGGATCCGATGTGAATCCGGTGTCACATTTGTAGCCCAAGGGGTTGATGCCGCCGATCGTTTTTTTGGAAAAGCGGATCGGAGCGGAGCATCCGGCGTATTGGCAACCGCCCGACGCATCGGCGCATTGGTTCGCCATCTTCACGATATTGATTTTCTTCACGCAGATGCCAATTTAATGAATTTTCTGTGTCGGGATTCGGGAGAAATTGTGCTGCTCGATCTGGACAAATGCCGGGTTCCATCTGGTCCGTTGCCGGAGATTCGAAAGCGTTGGAATTTGAAGCGATTGTTCCGCTCGATCCGGAAGCAGGGTATCGCACATCCCGTCGATCTGACCGAATCCATTCTTTCTTCCGTTCGGGAAGGCTATCGGGAGCGGCCATGCCAAGAATAGAAGCGGAATCAATTTGCCTTCTTCGCACGAGCGCTCTGGGTGACGTCGTCAATGCGCTGGTTCTGGTGAACGGCTTGCGTCGCGGGTATCCTTCGGCACACATCACATGGATAACGCAAACAGTTCCGGGGGAGTTGATTGCCGGGCATCCGGCGGTGGATCGTTTCATTACGTATGACCGCAGGATGAGGCGAGGTGAATGGATCCGATTTATCCGAAAGCTTCATCGCGAATCGTTCGATTTACTGATTGTTCCCCAGGTCAGTATGAAAGCAAGCCTGTTGACCTGGGCGATCCGATCCCCGGTCAAACTCGGCTACGACATCCATCGCGCCCGTGAATTGAACTGGTTCGTCACAACACATCGGATTCCGCCGAACCCGATGGGACATGTTGTCGATCAGAACCTGGAGTTTCTGGCGTATCTGGGAATCGAACCACGGGATCCGGAGTGGAAGATTTGTTTAACTGATGCTGAACTGGAATGGCGAAAACGCTGGATGAATAAGGTATCGCGGCCCATGGCGGCGTTTGTTTCAGCTTCATCCCGGAGTGAGAAGGACTGGCCGGAGGAAAACTATGCGGTAATCATCGATCGGGTGGACCGTGAATTGGGTTTGCAGCCGGTGATCATCGGAGGACCAGGATCGAACGAACGTGAACGGGCGAACCGGATTCTGAAGCGGACGGCAGCCGACGTCATCATCGCCCTCGAAAAACCCATCCGTCATACGCTGATCCAGTTGTCGGCTTCCCGCGTGGTGATCGCTCCCGATACCGGTCCACTGCATATGGCCGTCGCTCTTAACATACCGACTGTGGGTCTGTATGGCTACTCCAATCCGAACCGCTGCGGCCCATACCGGTTTCGAGAACTCTGCGTGGATGCATTCAATTCACCCGGCACGCCTCCTGAACGCGTGTCGCGGAAAACCCGGCCCGGCCGGATGGCCACGATCACTCCCGATATGGTTTTTGACAAAATCAAACGCGCTCTTACCGAACCGTATGCCCCGGATTACCCTCTGAAATAAGCCGTCAAGGTAGCGCCGATAACGGTCAGGGTGATTCCGAGATACTGCATCACGGTCAGCCGTTCATGAAAAAAAACCAGTCCCAACATGACACCGATAACCGGTGACAGGCAAAACGCTAACGGCATGACAACCGATAATTTCCCGCTGTTCAACGCCTGATACAGAAAAAGAATCCCCAGGGTACCAGACAATAACCCTCCCCCGATGATGACCATGATCAGCGATCGCGATCCTGCGTGCTTCAACTGATGCCAGTAGGGGTAGCTGAAAATGCCCAGAAAAAGCACGCTGACCGCTGTTCGCAACGACGCACCCATTACCGGAGACAGATGCCCCAGTGCCACGCCTTTTTTCTCGAGGAATGAACCCAGTGCCCAACATGTTCCTGTGAGAATCGCCCAGATTTCCGCCGTCATAACCTTCTCCCGATATCACCCGTTATTGCACCCCATTGTGCCGTCCGGGATCGTACTGCGACAGCATTCGGAACTCAATGATCAATCATGGAGAACGACTCGGTGCACGCGGATCGATGCGGAAGTAACCGCGCATCAGGTTGAAAAGCTCTGGATCCGATTCGGCAAGAATATGCGGCTTTTCAAAAAAAACTTCGACTGCAACGGCAAAGAACTCCGCTTCATTGACCCCTGCATATTCCCGCAACACTTTCCGGCACTCACCCTTTCGTAATTTCTGCATTCGATCCGCCATCACCCGGATCCATGGCGCTGTTGCCATCCAAGACAGACCCGGAGGAATCCCATCAGCAGCTCCGTCGGCCATGTCGAGAACATGGGCCATTTCATGAAGACCGACATTATACCCGGTTTGAGAAGCATAGTAGCCCATTTTCAGATCTTCCTCTGAAAAAATCACCGGACCCTGCTGATGGACGATCCCGGTCAGATGATGTGATCGATCGATCGAATAGTCTTCGTCGAATCCTGTCGGGTATACCAGGATATCGCGCATCGTCGGCCATTCCCACGATTCGATCCCGAAACCGAGGGTTGCAGCCGAAGCGGCGATGACAACCCGGATATCTTCAGCAACCGCCTGTCCTCGAATTCCATAGATGCGCTGTTCGGATAGAAAAACCATGACATCCTGTTCGAACCGAATGCGATCCTCAGGAGACAGCAACCGGTAAAAACGAACTCGATCGACGAGTATCCGGCGCCATGATTCCGGGAACGGGTGTTTCAGGAGCAAGAACCGTCGAATGTACTTTTCTTGAAATAGTGCAATCAGCATCACCGCGACACCAAGTGACACACCGGCGGCGAGCGGAATGGATCGGGTACGGGAAACGAGGGCAAAAACCAGAAAACCGAATCCACCGGCAACCACACTGTGTTCAATCCATTTGTGCCGCGGGAAAATCGTCATTCTCCCGCTATTCTCGCTGATTTGTTCTGATCAAACAACTTGTTTCCGCTTGAAAGGATGTCCTAAAGTTGATATTCAAAAGCGTTGTTCAATCCGGTTCAGGTTATAACGGTCAATCAATCGAAACGATTCAAGGAGCATCATTGAATGGAATGCCTTCAGCCGAATCCCGAACGACTTGAGCGGCGACATTTTACGCCCCATGACATCAACCTCTGCGATTGGGACCAGGTCCGTGACGTGATGGATCGTTTGATGAACCGTCCGATCGATTCCGCTGAATCGCTTGAACGATATTTCCTGGATGTCTGCGATCTGACGTCGGCATTGACCGAGGAAACCTGCCGGATTCAGTTGGCGGTTTCAGTCAATACCGCCGATGAAACAGCCCGGGAACGGTATCAACATTTCATGGCCCGGATATTGGCTCCAGCAGCGGAAACCCTGACTGCCCTGGATACCCGTTTCCTGGAATCTCCGTATGTGAAAGAACTGGACGGTGAACGATACGGCCAGTTGATTCGACTGTTGCACACCAGTCAGGATTTGTTTCGCAAAGAGAACATTCCGCTGGGCGTCCGGGATTCGGAACTGTCGGACATCTACAATGCGCTGGCCGGCGGGCTGAGCGTTGAGTTTCAAGGAAAAACCCGCAATCTCTCCGAGATGACGAATTTCCAGGAATCAACCGATCGAACGCTCCGGGAATCCGCCTGGCGGACCGTGGCGGCCTGCCGAAACGAAAAGATTGATGAAATCAACGCTGTCTATTCCGAAATGATTTCCATTCGCACCCGCGTCGCCCGGAATGCCGGATTTCCGGATTACCGTGCGTTCCGACACATCCAACTCAATCGATTTGACTATCAGCCGGAAGATTGCATTCGATACCATGATGCGATGGAACAATATGCGATTGGACCGTATCTCGAACGCCAGAAAAAGCGGAAAAGTAAACTGGGTATCGATGTGCTTCGCCCATGGGATCTGCATGTGGATGTCGATGGAAATCAGCCGTTACAACCATTTTCCCGACAAGCCGAACTGGTGACCCGGGTGACGGCCATTCTGGATCGCATCTATCCAAACCTCGGCGATACATTACGCCTGCTTGAACACTACGGTCATCTCGATCTGATGACTCGGCAGAATAAGTCCCCGGTCGGGTTCAACATGCCATTGGATGAAACCCGGGTATCGTTCATATTTATGAACGCCACCGGCCAGCATTCCGATGTCATTGTGCTGCTGCACGAAAGCGGCCACGCCATCGAGACGAGAGCCTGCATCGATCAGGCAATCACCCATTACCGCCACACACCCCAGGAATGGGGCGAATGCGCATCACAATCTATCGAGATGCTGGCGTTGGATCATTTGGATGTTCTGTATCCGGATCCCGCGATCCGGAAACGTTGTATCATTGATAAACTGGACTCCATCCTCTGGTCCCTGATTGCAACGGCTCGGATCGACGCTTTCCAGCACTGGGTCTATACCCATCCGGATCATTCGGATGACGAGCGAGCGGATCGGTGGCTGGAGTTATCGCATCGATTTCCCACAGGAGCAGCCATTGACGGATTGGAACACTTGATCCGATGGCAATGGCAGTCGATTCCGCATCTTTTTATCGTTCCGTTTTACTATATTGAGTATGGTATTGCGCAGCTTGCAGCGATTCAAGTCTACCGGAAGGTTCGGCAATCCGGCTTCAACGCGCTGGAGCGCTGGTTTGAAACGATGCGGTTGGGACATTCGGTATCGATACCGGAACTGTACCGGCGGGCGGGATTGCAATTCCGTTTTCATGGTGAGTTTGCCGGAGAATTGATCCGGTTCATTACCGATGAAATCGACCGTATCGAAAGCTGTTGATGCATGGAGGCGACGTGTATGTATCGGTTTGATTGCAAGCATTTCAACGGGTATAAGCCCTGTGAACCGTACAAGATTTGCGCGGGTTGCCCCGACTATGTATCTCAGGGATTCAGGGTTCTGATCATCAATCTCGATGCGCTGGGTGATGTGTTGATGACGACGGCGCTGCTGCCGACGATCAAGGAGCGGTATCCGGAGAGTACGATCCGGTGGATCACGTTGCCGCTGGCCGTCCCATTACTGGAAAACAACCCGTTGATCGACGAAGTGATACCGTATCATCCGGAGAATTTAAGCTGGCTGCAGCACATGACTTTCGATTTGATTCTTTCGTGTGATCGTGACCGCAAATCGACTGCCATTGCGATGACTGTGCCCGGAATCCGGAAGCGGGGATTTGGTTTAGGGCCTCAAGGTGTCGTTGTGCCATTGAACCCGGAAATGGAGTATGCGTATCGGCTAGGCCTTGACGATCATCTCAAATTCCGGGTGAACAGGCAGACGGGACAGCAAATACTGGCGGAAGGTTTAGGGTTTCCCTATCGTCGGCATGAATATCTTTTCGTGTTGACAGAATCCGAAAAACAACACGTGCTGGAATACCGACAGGAATTGGGGTTGACGGGTTCGGTCCGCGCATTAGGCATCAACACCGGCTGTTCA
>JAFGMN010000046.1 GCA_016927515.1 candidate division CSSED10-310 bacterium
ACCGTTCGCCGATCCGATCATCTCCGGCGTTAAAGGCGCTTATCGAACAAGTCAAAGTGCGTGGGTCGCCCGATTCGTTCAGGCGGAGTATGAAAGCAAATACCGGTATATGCAGCGATTCCGGACCATCGACTTCATCGACACCTATGCCGCCGGATTCCGCAGGGCTGTTTTTTTAACAGTTGGTGGATTTGACGAAGGGTTTCCAGGCGCATCCGTCGAGGATCAGGAGTTTTCTTTCCGGATGGCTGCGGCAGGGTATACCCTGGTGTTCGTTCCAGACGCCCGGGTCTACCATCGGCATGCCGATTCGATCGCCTGGTATTTCAGAAAAAAACGAAACATTGGATTCTGGAAAGTGCGCGTGCTGAAACAACATCCTTCCAAAATCATTCGCGATTCGCATACTCCTCAGACATTGAAAATCCAACTGGTTCTTTCCGTCTGCCTGGCAGCCACCATCCTGCTGGCTCCAGTTATCGGCTGGATACCGACGGCGATTATCGTAGCATTGTTCATCCTGATGGGCTGGCGTGAGACCAGACAATGCCTGCTCGCTGGCAATCTGGGTCCGGCCATCGTATCCCCTTTCCTGATGTTCGTCCGATCTATCGCTCTCGCAATCGGCCTAATCCAGGGAATCATCTTCACTCGATGTCGCGGAAAAACTTGACCTGATCGCAGTCTGGTTTAAACTGACAGCGCCAGGGGGGGATCGATTGGAATCGTCACCGGATCGGAACATACCACAACGAAACAGCCAAAGTGAAGCAAACCGGAAACGTATTCGCTTTCGGAAGCATCAGCGCGTATTGTTTACCGTCATTCTCGCCGTTGGTGATCTCGTCATGATCAGCCTGTCATTCCTGGGCGGATATCATCTGCGATTCTACCAGGAATTCGGTGTCGTTTCCGGCTGGGTTAAACCGGTACCGGTTGCACCTCCAGAGATCTATCTGCGCTTTCTGCTTCTAGTCAACATCGCCTTCCTGATGATTTTCAGTCTTCTGCGTATGTATCGCCGCGATCGGTCTCGATGGATGCTCGATGAACTTCACCATACCTGGCGGGCACTGAATATCGGTTTTCTCTTCCTGGCAACCATGACGTTCTTCATGCGGACGGAAGCATTCCAGTTCAGCCGGTTGGTCCTGGTATATACCTACGGTCTATCCATGGCTCTCGTACCGATGTTCCGGCTGGGTGTCCTCAAACTTGAACGATGGATTCATACCCGGGAAGTACATACGAACAATGTCCTGATCATGGGTTCATCCGAGATGGCTCGAATCGTTGCACGAAAAATGCAGACCAACCCGCAACTCGGTTATCGGGTGGCAGGATTGTGCAGCGATATCAGCGAGCAACCCGCATCGATTGAAGATGTGAAGTATGTCGGCCCTCCCGAGCAGTTCGAGTCGATTCTTCAGCAATACGCCATCGATGATGTTTTTATCAGCGATTCGGGCATCAGCCATTTTAAACTGCTCGAAATCGTTTCCATATCCGAGCGGGTCGGAGTCAATGTGAAAATGGTTCCGACCGTATACGATCTGCTGATTGATTTCGCTGATATGAACGATCTGGACGGCCTGCCTCTTGTTGCCATCCGGGAACAGCCGATGTATGAATTGAGTCTCTGGGTCAAGCGCGTGTTTGATATCCTGTTCTCAACCGGCGTGCTGTTTCTGTCTCTTCCGCTCTGTCTGCTGATCGCAGTTTTGATCGTTCTCGATTCCCGGGGATCGATCTTCTTTTCGCAGATCCGTGCCGGAGTCGGTGGACGCCCGTTCAGGATGTATAAATTCCGCAGCATGTTACCCGATGCGGAAACGCAGTTAAAAAAACTGGTAAACCTCGATGCGCTCGATGAACCTGTATTTAAATTGGATAAGGATCCACGAATCACACGGATCGGGCGCTGGTTGCGGCGGTCCAGTTTGGATGAAATACCCCAATTCTGGAACGTCATCCGGGGGGATATGAGCGTTGTTGGTCCGCGGCCGGAAGAGACGCAGCTGGTTGATAAATACAATATCTGGCAGCAGCGCCGGTTAAAAATCAAACCCGGCATCACCGGGATGCAGCAGGTGATGTGCCGGGGGACGACATCTCTCGCGGATCGGATCAAGTTCGACATCTACTATCTCAGGAAGCACTCGCTTCTTCTGGATATCTGGATCATCCTGAAAACACTGCCGGTCGTCCTTTCGGGGCATGGCGCACGATAGCGCATCTCACGCATTCACAGAATCCATCGTCGAAATTGAATGGCTGCCTGGAGCCGTCCCAGTGCCAGGCCGGTATACCGGACAGCATCGAGCCGGGGTAATGTCCGCTTGAAGGGATCCGGCACAAGTGGTGACACGGCGGAGCGAACCAGTGCCCATACAAGCCGCGCATACAGGCCCCACCAGATCCATAAACGCACCTCCGGATGAAAAACGATATAGACATGAACACCGTCATGACCGTAATCGATCGCTTGAGAGAACATCGCCCGGACCGTTGTTCGATGATGATGGAACACGATTCCGCCTTCGATGTAAATCAATCGATAGCCCCGGTCTTGCAACCGCCAGCAGAGATCAGCGTCTTCCGCCACCCGATACTCCGGCCGAAAGCCGTTGACTTCCCGAACAGCATCCAGCCGAAACACCGTATTGGCCGTGGCAAGAAACGGCGGAGAATACGAGTAATCGCCGGAAAACTCACGATTACTGACAATCTGTCTCAATTCGAAAAACCGGGCCAAAGCGTCGTCACCAGGTGTGACGATGTTGCCCCCCGCCATTCCCACAGTGGGATCGGCAAAAACCGGAACAATCTCTTTCAGCCAGTTCTGGGACACCGTGCAGTCAGCATCGGTAAATGCCAACAGGGGTGTTGAACAGACCGCGACGGCCCGGTTCCGAGCATTGCCTCGACCGGGTTCCGGTTCATGTTCGATCTGAATGGCGTATTGCCTGAGGATTACCGGCGTGTCATCGGTGGAACCGTTGTCGATAACAAGAAGCGTCACCTTTTCCCGTGGATAATCCAATGCGATCAGGCTGTCGAGACAGGCTCGGATGGTCGCTTCTCCATTCCGCACACACACCGCCACTGTCACTGTCGGCCAATCCGGTTGAAAACCTTTTTGTATCGTGCTGGAATGATTGTCGTTCATCGTCAATCTCCTGAGGGACAGTATCATGCTGTGGAAACGAAAGAAACATCCGAATGATCCGGAAACAAGGGATGACAATCCGAGCGACGATTCGATTTGTATAGATCCGGTGATCATCCCTATTGAGGACTGCCTGGATCTCCATGCGTTTGATCCCCGGGAAATCCGGGATCTGCTGATCGAATACCTGGATCAGGCAACCCTGCATCAATACGGCATAGTCAGGATCATCCATGGAAAAGGAAGGGGGGTGTTGCGCCGGATTACAGAATCGGTCTGCCGACAGCATCCGGAGGTTCTCCGGTGGGAACCGGCTGGAGAAGATAACGGAGGATGGGGGGCGACAATCGTTTATTTACAGCCAGTCCGAAACGGTATAAACGGCGGTGGTATTACCTAGTTTCGTCCATGCATCGGCTGCAATCCGTGCCCATTGAGTGGCTGCCGTTATATCCATTCGGGATGCAGCCAAGTGGCACAGGGCACGGGCGCAATCGGCAATGCCTTGTAGGTGATCGAGCTGGAGATGCATTGTGTACGCTTTTTCGAGAATTCGTCCAGCACTATCGTACCGGTCGAGGGCCATTTCCGCTTCCCCGGCGATCCGCAAACTGTCTGCATGCCCCAGCGGATCGCCGATTCGCGTGACAATGTCCCGAGCTTCCTGCGCCACCATTCCGGCAATGACCGCGTTTCCGCGTTTCAAAAACAACTCGGCCCGGCTCAGCAACACATTCGCCTGAATGGCAACATCCCCGATTTCCCGTGCGATACGCAGCGCTCGATCGATATACATCTCGGCATCATCCAGTCGACCCGTTTCCATTGAAGCCAATGCCAGATTGTGGCTGGTTTCCGTGTACCCGATCCTGTCATTGGCGGATGACCGGAACAGGAGCGCCCGGTTCAGCTCAGCAATAGCCCGTTCCGGTTTACCCCGGATACAAAGCAAGACTCCCAAATTATTGTTAATATGGCCTTCTAATAATGCTTCCGGAATCCGTTCTAAACGCTCCAGGGCTTGTTGGAAGAACACGTCAGCGCTGTCGAGACGACCCCGCTCGATATCGATCACGCCGAGGTTGTTCAGCGCATGTGCCTCTAAACTGAACAGACCGGCTTGCCCCGCTTCAGCAGCAGCGCGTTTCTGCCATGTTTCCGCCTCACCATACCGGCCTTGTTTTCGGAAAATATCACCCATCTCTTCCATTGATTGAATAGCCCATTCGCTGCGATCCAATCGATGTGCAAGATCAATGGCACGTTCATAGGTCTGAGTTGCCAGAGCGAATTCTCCGATTCGGTCACACCAACGTGCACTGCGAATTAAAACCCTCAACTCGCGGTCATGAAACATGCCGCTGGGCAATTGATCCACAATCCACCGGGACCATTCTACAAGCAAATCGTCATCATGGGAAACGCCCGTCCATGCATCGATGTACAGCAATTCTGTTTCCAGCAGAGCGGCTGCATATTCGTTCCGGTCCCGCGCTTCCGGTTGGGTCCGGAAAATTCGGTCCAGGCATTGGTTATGGCGTTTCCATCGTTTCATATTATCAGTTCGGTTGAATGGGCATGCCCTGCAATGGCCTATTGTTCGTGGACAGTGAATACCGGGAAAAATGGTCGACTTGGCCACGGAAACAATGTTCAGCAGGGAAATGGGTCATATGGCATGCCAAGCGCCATTTCTCGAGTTCCTCATCAAAGTAGACCAGTTTAACCCTATCAGGATCGATTCCATCGAGGTTGAAATACCGGATTTCAATATCGACGGGAACCTGGAACTCTATATCCGGCGAGAATTCGTAAATGTTCTGAATCGTCCACCAGAACATGAAATCCCCCGTCACGGTGATTTCAGTTGCCTGGTTAATCGCTCCGATCGGAAAAAACAAATGACCCCAGGGAAAAGAGACGTATCCGCCATCCGGTCCGATCCAGGTGGTAAACGTTTGGTGATTCGGATCACCGGTAAGCGTATCGACCCAGACGGCAACAACCGGATCGCCATAAGGGGAAAGGAACACGCGGTCGACCCAACCATAGACTTCCATGATATCCAGACCATCTCTTCCAGGATCCTCCGGAAACCAGTCGCTGGACCGGACGAAAACGGTTCCCCGATAGGTATCGTTGTACCGATATCCATGGATCATGATGGGGTCACCGGGATTCAATTCATGAATACCAGCGAGGGGTTGCCGCGGGAAACCGACCGGTGCATCCCAGAACTCCGATCCCGGCATGACGAGAACATCGAGTATCTGGCCAGCGTATCCATCTTCCCAGACGTGAAACACTGAGATAGCGGGATCGATCAGACTCACAAGACCGAAAACCGAGCCCGGGCTCTGTGGCGGATTCGTTCTCAACTGAGCGGCTTGACCGGGACTACTGAATACGAAAACGGTTTCGGCAATCAAATGGGAGAGTCCGGGAATCTGATGACCATGAACCAGGACTGGCATGTCCAGCGTCAGGTCATTGAAGACAAACGGATTCGGCAACACTGGATCCGTCGGTACAAAAACTGTTTGCGGGGTCACCTCGATTGTCCAGTCCTGCATGATGGTCCGCATATAGTTTACAGACAACGGTTCAGCATCGGCCCGCAACCATCCACTCGCCGCCACGGCAAGCCCTCCCGAACAGAGGATGATGAAAATCATCATAATTACACCCGATAATCTCACTGTCAGCCTCCTTCACGAAATCAGTACACTCGATTTATATACATGCAATTTTCTTACCATTTCTTATCCGCATTCCGATACATGTCTTTATGCGGTTTCAATCGGGTATTGGAACCCGGCTGTTCCATTTTATTCCATCACTCGTCATCTTCTGAACCGATTCGTCGCAACAAACGCGAACGCGAAATCCTGAGCTGACGGGCGGCTTCGCTTCGATTCCCGCCAGTCAGCTCCAGCACCCGCTCAATAACAGCTTTCTGGATATCGTCCATGCTTCGACCATCTCGAGGCCATGGGATTGTGATCACCGGTAAACGCACACCGGATCCGTCCACCGACGTCAGCGGACTCTCTCCGGCAGTGGATTCCGAAATGGGAGCCGCCAATCCCAGGGCATCCGGAGATATCGGCAGATGTTCGCAAAGAATCACCGCTCGCTCCACACTGTGCTTCAATTCGCGTACATTGCCCGGCCACGCACCGGCCAGTAAGATCGATTGTGCCCCGGCATCGAATTCACCGGTCTGAATGCCGTGCTCCCGGCAGAAATGACTCCGAAAATACTCCGCCAACTCAAGGATATCCGCCCCGCGATCCCGTAGCGGCGGAACCACGATGGGGAAAACATTGAGTCGATAATACAAATCCTGACGGAAATGCCCCGATGCCACCTGTTCTTCGAGGTTGACCGATGTGCCGGCCAGGATGCGGCAATCCACCTGAACATCCTTTTCACCACCCACACGCCGAAACCGCCGGTCCTCGAGTACCTTCAGTAACTTGACCTGGACTTCCGTTTTCAAATACCCGATCTCGTCAAGAAACAACGTACCACCGTGCGCCAACTCAAAAATACCCCGGCGACTCCGATGCGCATCAGTAAATGCTCCTTTTTCGTGCCCGAACAACTCGGCTTCCACTAACCCTTCAGGAATGGCGGTACAATTGATCTCGACAAATGGTTTATCCCTTCGGGGACTCATTTGATGCAACATCCGGGCAATCAGACCCTTTCCCGTTCCCGTTTCGCCCCGGAGAAGAATCATGAGTTTATCCCGTGGTGCCACTTTGCGGATCAGGGAACGCAGTTCGAGAATGGCAGGACTTCCGCCGATCATGACATCGTCGATGGATAGACCGGATCGTGAACCCGGTGCCGGAGCCGCCGCCGCTTGATACCATTCCATCAGTTCTCCGATCAGCAATTCACTGTCGGCGGGCAGATCAAAAAAGCGTGAAATCCCCAACTGCCCCAGATGGATTGCATCACGGGCTGTCATCTGAGATCCGACGCCGATGATTCCCGAAGCAATTCCATCGGAATCGGTTCCGGCAAGCACCCGTTGGAGACCGTGTAATGTTACCGCATCGATCCATATCAGCGTCACGGTATGATTCGTCGATGCAGCCAGTCGATCAGCCAAAGTTGCTGGAAGATGCCAGGAAAACCTGACCGAATTGAAAGGTTGAATAACATCGCGAAGAATCGCTTGCCTGTCCTTCTGAGCGATGATCTGGATTTGCAGATTTTCCATTAGCACACATCTCCGCAGACGCCATTTTGCAAAATTGAGGCCCGACAAGCAATCTGCCTGTCGGGCCTCGGGTTGGATGGGGTGAGTGTTACTGATTATCCGTGACCGGGATGTCCCGGATCATCAAAAACTGCAATATGAATGGCTTCAATTAGATCGCCAGTGATCACGCCATGGACATGGATCGTGAAATCAACCTGGAGATCGTCAAATGTCATGGGACCCTGGCAACCATGGATCATCGTGGCATCGGTGACCTGGACAACCACATCGTTGCTGCCGAGCATGAACGGCGACACGATCAGTTGCATTGTTCCGGTATCGATGGCCGTGATGGTCCCCTCGATATCGATCTCCTGCGATGACGGATCGAAAATAGTTATCAGACTGGCGATCATCGATTCATCGATCATGAATTTGCCGGGCATTCCGATCTGAAGATCACTGAACATCATGGGACCGGCGGGTCCTTCGATCACCGTGGCATCCGTGACCAGGATCGGGATGACCTCGTTGGGGTAATGGAACGGCATAACCATTAGCACTCTCGCATCCGGATCGATCGCTTCGATCACACCGCGGATTTCGATGTATGGAGGAGGTGGGGTGCCGTCATGGATAAAAATGTGGATCGCGAGAATCTGATCGAGCTGCTCGAAACAGTGAAAAGTACCGATCATTCCGACAGTCAGGTCGGAGAAGGAGATGGGACCCGTGAGACTGAGGATGAAAGTATCAGGTGTCACTTGGATTACAACCTGCTCGTGATGATCGTGATTGCACTCGACAGCAAGCGTCCATGCATTCGGATCGATGGCCATGATGACACCATCGACAACCATTGGTTGCGGTCCCGGTGGCGTCGGATCGGTATACAACCACACGAATTCCGCCACGAACATTTCTTCCTGCCACAGACCAGCCACATCGGCTTCGAGACCGATTTCGAGATCATCAAAGGTGAGCGGACCCAACGGGCCGTCGAAAAAGGTCGCTTCGGTGACCTGCACGATGATGGTTTCCATCGCACCGTGATCGTCAAACACCAGATCGAATGTCATGGCATCGGGATCAATCGCATCGATGATGCCGTGATAATGATCGCCGGGACCCGGTCCTGGATCGTCAATGATAAATATTTCCGTTGCGATGAACCGGTCACCTTCCCATGCGCCGAACGCGTTGGCAATATCACCCAGCTGAACATCGGCAAGCGTAATCGGACCAAACGCGTTCAGGATTATTGTCTCCTCCGTAACCTGAATCACCACTTCCATTCCTGGATGCCGATCCATAACCGTCAATCGGGATTTCTCCAGATCGATACCGATAACTTCTCCGAGAACTTCCTCACCCGGTCCGGGCGGAGCTTGCTCAATCCAGATTTCCATTGCGACAAAAACATCACCAGTCACTTCGCCGACAGCGAAAATCACGTCACCGACCCGGATGTCTTCAAATTGAACAAGTTCCCCGTTGGCACCGTGAATAATCGTGCCATCAGTTACCTGCACCGTGATGCCATGAGGACCACTATCCCGCATTCCCCGGACCAGCAATGTGCGATTCGCATCGTCTTTTTCAACAACCTCTCCAAATACATCCGTCGGCCACGGGTGGGTACAGGCAACATTGAACGACCGCAATTCACTCCATGCATACGGTTCGCCACCGTCCTTGGGAACAACGCCGACCTGCCAGAAGTACGTGCCATCTGGAATCAGTGACCAGAGCGCACCGGGCACCGGCAAGGACGTGATCTGAGACGGGACAAACGCGACAACACGAACACCCTCAGTCAGGTATAACGCAAAGGCATACCCTCCGATTTCATCACTGAACGGCGCCCATTCAAAAATTGTCAATCCCTGACAATCCACCTCCTCGCCATCATCCGGCATCAGCAGTTCCACGGCCGGACTGTCCGCCGTGATCGAAAACGTAAAGTAGGTCACTCCACTGACCTGATCCTTCGTGTCCGCTGCAATCATGCTCAGAGTAAATGTTCCCGGAGCCACATTTTGAGGCATCGTGTAGGTCACGGCAAAACGGCCGCCGGTATCCGACGGCGGAACCATCATGACCAGTTCATCACCGGCCAATAGACCCACCCGGTTCACATCGGACAATCCATCCGCATCTGATACATCGGCATACAGCGTGAACGATTCGCCGGGTTCAACGGATACCGGCGTAACGCCGCACTGGACGATCCGCGGCGCAGAATCCGCCCAGCACATCGATACCAGTGCAATCATCATCATGGAGACCATCACAAAACGCTTCATTTTTACATCCTCCTTCGGTGGTTGACTCATTCCCATCGTTATCTGCTTAAGCAAACCACGTGCCATCCCGCTCAATCTCTGTAACCATTTGTATTAATTGTATTTGTTCGATCCTGTATATGCGATCGGCCCGGGTTCTGTCTTATTTCAGAACAGAATCGAGTGTATCGCAGATCATCGCTATGTGCGGATATTGCTTCAAAAAAGCATCGACAACCACTGGGTCGTACCGGGTTCCCGACCAATTTTCGATCAGCCGGCGCGCCTCGGCCGGCGTCAACGTCTCCTGATATGGACGAGACGACGTCATCGCATCAAACGTATCCGCAACTGCGATAATTCGGCCGTACAACGGAATTTTTTCGCCGATCAACCCATCCGGATAACCCGATCCGTCCCAGCGTTCATGATGATGCAGCAATCCCGGAAGCATATTGCTGAACATGGGAATATGTCGCATTATTTCAGCGCCAAAAACCGGATGGCGTTCGAGAGCCCGTCTCTCATCCGGCGTCAGGAGTCCCGGTTTTCGAAGCAGAGCTTCTTCAATACCGAGTTTGCCGATGTCATGCATGAGAGCGCTCAGTTCGAGTTCATTGAGTTGGTCGGTGGGTAGGGCCATTTCCCTGCCGATGGTGGTGCTGATCAGTTGAACCCGACGCGAATGCCCGCGCGTATAGGGGTCTTTTGCATCGATTGCCGTGACCAGGGCTGTCAGCGAACCCATGAACATCGTGCGCATCGCCTCGGCATTCATATGAAGATCCCGGGTTGCGTTCCGGATGGAATCCGTCATGGAGTTCAGTGTACGGGCAAGCTGGCGAATATCGGGTGGTCCGGTTTCCGCAAACTGGAGATCATAGTCACCGGAACCGACACCCGCTATCCCGGACATAATTTTGCGCATCGGTTGAGTAAAACGAACCGCTACAAGTGCACCGATGGCACCGGCCAGCAAACCCACACTCAGAAGGCCTATAATTGTGGCAAATGTCAGGCGTTGAAGCATATCGACTGCGGCCGATTCCATTTCGGACATGATCCCGTTGGTGCGGATGGGTTCACTGAGCGTCACCAACCCCCAGCCGACCATATCGACACGACTGACAACCCCCCGATACACAACTCCATCATCTAGCTTGATATGAAATACACGGTCCGTCACTGCACTTCGGATAAACTCACGGATCCCGTTCAAAGACGCCATGTCTCGACCCAATTCCACCGGGATCGTCTTCGATTTCAAAATCAACGTTCCCCGGCCATCGATCACAAACGTTCCTCCGGATGGATCGATCTGCGATGCCAATTTAGATACCGGTGGCAGCTCCGCCAGTAACGTAATCCGTCCCTCCGGGTTCACTATGGACGGCATCGATACGACCACCAGACTCTCACTCGAATGCGCCGTTATCTGCATCGGTACCGAGATACTCATCCCCTCATGTCCCACACCGTACATCGCTAAGTCACCGGAAATCGCCGAATCGAAAATCGCCTGCATCCCACTGTCGGTCACTCCGACCTGGACACCCCCGCCGGACTGCATCCAAACAATCCCGGGAAATCGATCCAGATACTCCCGGATCACCGCCTGACGATACACCATCGGCAACGTTCCGTTGTCCGCCACACCCGTCAATACCGCTGCATGAATTTCCATCGTCCTGAAAAAACTCGCCAGTTCATGCGCCATAGTCCGGCTACGAGCAGATTGCTCCGTCGCCAACTGCTTTTCCATCAAGTCCCGATTCTGGTTGATAAACGCCGTGATTAACGGCATCGTATGGAAATAGTACAAAGAGACACTCAACACGATGAGCGGCAAGATCGCAACCAAAACCATGGCAATGACAATCTGGCGCCGCATATCGTTTTCTGCCAGAACCCGGATACTCCGGCCAATCACTCCAAACATAGCCCCTCCGCCGGTAACGTATCCAATGCGCAGATCACCCGGTTCCGGTTTTGCTTCTTCGCTAAAAACAACGCCTCGTCCGCAAGCTGTGTCAACGTATCAAACGTCCGGGCGTGTTGTGGAAAAACAACAACTCCCAGGCTGGCTGTCAGACGGATGTTCAGATCTTCTTTCTCTAAAAATACATGGGTCGCAATGGCCTGCCGGATAGTCTCCGCCGTGGACAACGTGACCGGTTTATCCGCCCCGCGTAAAATAACCCAGAACTCATCCCCGCCATACCGGCCGATGATGGCGGCAGGGTCAAGCAACGATTGGAGCAGGTATCCGACTTCCTGAATGACAGCGCGGCCGCGGAGATGGCCGTAGCGATCGTTGACCTGTTTCAAATAATCGAGATCCAGGAAGATATAGCCGAAGGTCGTTCCATCCTGCTGGCATTGCAAGATGAGATCCTCGAGCCGATGCATGAGTGCCTGTTGATTGTACAGGCCGCTGAGTTCATCCCGTTCGGTAATGGCTTTCAACCGTTCAAACATCATGGCGTTATCCAGTGAAACAGCGGCGAGATCCAGTAGAATCCGGACCCTTTCCATATCCTGCGGGGAAAACTGAGAGCCGACTTTGTTGATGAACTCGATCGCCCCCAAACTCCGTTCTTTGGTTTTCAGCGGCATGCATAGAATGGACCGGGACGTAAACCCGCTTCTGTCATCCAATCCTTTGAAATGGCGTTGATCCTGAGATGTATCGGGAACGATGAGAGGTTCCCCGCTCCGGGAAACCCATCCGATGATTCCCGTTCCATCGGGTACCCGGACACCGATGACCTGATCAGCGGCTTCACCCTGAGCCGACCGGAACACCAGATCGCCGGTTTCGTCATCCCGAATCGCCACCGACCAGGCTTCCGAGTGGAGCAGCTCGCCGGCTGCGCGCATGATCCGAGTTAAAACGCGGTCCACTTGCAGGGACGAGGCCATCGCCCGGCCCGCCGACAAGAAAAGATGATACACCGACCTGAATTCGTCGATTTGTTCAGTTAGCAGGGTATGACGGGCCTCGAGATCGCGGCGTTCCGATGCCAATCGAATGAGGTCCTTTACAGAAACAGAGTCCAGTGGGAGAACGGACACACCGTCGAGGTTTACAAGCTGCATCCACTGATCGTGGCCCAGTTCTTCCGGCGGGAAAAATGCCAGGATCGGGATGCCGGGATGCCGGGACCGGAAGGCTTCCGTGCGCAAGACAACCGGGTGATCGGGCCGGGGAAGAACCGCCAGTACCATCCGGATATCCTGCGGCATGTGCGCAGGGTACACATCGGTCGAAACGGAGCGGTAATCCAACTGCAATCCGGCCAGAATCGATGCGCATGCTTCCCGCCATTCCGTGTTATCCGTGAGAATCGCAATCGGACCGGTCATCCATTGTTTCCTCCATGTCGGTTCATCATCGGTCATAATGTAATCGTTCCGGGCTCGTGTTACAATGGGTTCATCGAGGGATCGTCCGATTCCCACGTGACCTGAACCGCACGTCCGTCGGTCCGCACATGAATCATTCCGTGCCGGTCGGAGCGCAGGATATGTGCTTGGGGAACCCCGCATCGAATGGTTCGGAGCGCATCGAGGTGCGGATGACCGAACGGATTTCCTGCGCCACATGGAATAGTCACGATCCATGGCTGCACGCGCTGCAGGAAAGGACGCGTGGATGAGGTCCGGCTGCCGTGGTGGCCGATTTTCAGCACTGTCGCCCGCAAGTACGATCCGTATTCGAGCAGACCCGCCTCGGATTCGCGTTCGGCATCACCGGGGAGAATGGCATGAAAAGCACCGTATCGCACACCGAGAACCAGCGATTGATTGTTCAGATTGGCCGGCAGAAACCGGTGCAGGGTCCGCATATCCAGCGAACGGATCGGTACACCGGCTCCCCGGGCCTGCCCCCGTATCCATTCAAAATGCTCCGGATCGATTTCAGCATTGGCAAGCCATAACTCCCTCGGAGGCATCCGTTTCATGACCGCAGCCATCCCGAGCTGATGATCGGGATGGGGATGGGTGAGCACCATCCAATCCAACGAGCGCACACCCAGGGCATTCAGGGTTTTGACAACCACCTGATCGCCGATATCATATTCCGATTCGAACAGGCCGCCGGCATCAATCAACAGCCGTGTTCCATCGGGAAATTGAACGAGGGATGCATCACCGTTACCGACATCTAAAAACCAGAGATGCAAGTCGCCGTCCACCCGGGAGGAGCGCGACGAAAGCAGCCAAATCAGCCACGGAATCAGAATCACACACGCCATGATGTGAACCGACGTGCCGCGGCGGAGCGGGAAAAATAAACAAGCGGTCAGAAGCAGGGCCATCCCAAGCGATACACCTGCCACGCTGCACGTCACACCGGGAATTCCCGCTTCCCAGTGGGCGGATTGAATCAAGAGCGCCGTCAGGACCGCATGCAGGCGGCCCGTCCAGAAACCGATAACCGGAACGGAGCCCAGCATGAGATAGACGATGCCACTGATCAAAGCCAGTGATGTCAATGGGATTAACGGCATCCCGGTCAGGCAGGCCAGAATACCGATCCGCCCGAACCAGAATGCCGAAACAGGTGCTGTGGCCGTTTGAGCCGCAAGGGAAACAGCAGCGAGTTGCCGGAGCTGATGGCCCGGGACTGGCAACGCACGGACGATAGACGAAACCAAGCATGCAATTCCTGCCGTGGCCGAAAAAGTCAGCTGAAAACCGGGGTCAGTGATCCATCCGGGCCGGACAGCCAGCACAATCGTTGCACAGACCGCGAGGGCATGAACAAGTGACACCGGCCGGTATACGATCCGTGCAGCGAAATACAACGTCAACAGCGTTGCCGCCCGGATCACCGACGGCGTCGCTCCAGCAACCAGAGAATACACCCAGATCATCAGGCAACACGCAATACTCCGAGAGCGCAGTGTCCCGGGCAACCACCGAAGCAACGCCATGACAGCGCCTGCAATAACCCCCACATGCAATCCGGATATGGCCAGCAGATGAACGAGTCCGGATTCCCGGAATACCTGATGCACATCGGGTGAAATGCTGCGCCGGAGTCCGAGAATCAAGGCTTTGCTGACCGTCCGGATATCGTCATCCGTTACATCGGAAAAGGTCAGTCCCGGGGAAGGTAATCGATTCAACCGGTGTTCAGCCGCTAGTCGAAGACGGCCGCACACCGCGGCCGGACGCCACGGTTCAATGGAACTTAAACGAGTAATGAATTCCGGATATCGAACATGACCCGCCAGCAGCACACCATGCTTGCGATCATGTGCCGCCGGATCATAACAGCCCGGGTTGTTATACCCAGTGGAAACCGTCAGCACGGTTTCGCAGCGAATCCGATCGCCAGGGAGCCAGAAACCAGATTTATCCCATTCCTCCATAACATCCCGGGAAACCGTGAGGCGGACGGTACCGGATCGCCGCAGCACTTCACCCTGCTTCGTCTCAATTCCAAGAACATCGATCGCCATGCGGCCCCCCGTCCGGGTCCATTCGACGGAATCCAGTACCCGGCCGATAACCGCGATCTCCCCCGATGGCGGATAGGCCGCAATATGATCCTGGGGAACCCAGTGCACCCGGGACATATACCATGCGGCCGATGCACACACGATCATCAGGTGCGTCAGATACCGGCAACAGGTCAGACTCCACCGCCGGCGACCCCCGACGAACCCAATGATCAGAACGGCAATCGCCAAACAGACCACACCGATCACCAGACTCGCCGGCACCCATGCACTCTGCGGCCGCTCTGCCATCGCCGCACCCCCCATACCCGCCCAGAACATCATCGCCCACACCGGTACCGGCACCCGCACAGGTCCGGAGCTGCTAACCGGATTACTCACCGGCATTGCCCTTTCTTGCCACAACTACTCACCGACATACACCCACCCTCCCGTTCCCTCCACCACCCGGCGGGAAACCCTCGTGCGTCTGAAAAAATCCTCCAGATCCGAAAACCGGCCCCGGGCCTCTCGCTCGAGACAAATCGATTCCGCCGTGTGCGGACCGATACCGCGAATCATCACCAAACCCTCTGGAGAAACACGATTCAGGTCGATACCCCATGGGAATACACGGAACAGCTCGACGGCGAACCGCCCACTTGCTCCTTTCCCGGACAGAATGATTTCCGGTCGAGGAGCATTCCTCGTGGCCTGTGCATCCGGATCCGAACCGCTCGGTACCGGCATCGTATCCAGAACCTGTTGTATCCCGCCGGGATCCGGCGCTAATGGCGGTAACAAAACGCCTGTCCGGAACCGATATCCAGCGCTGATAACCAAAATCAGGCTGACAATAAGGCGAAAAAACAGTTCGAAACGCATAAACCATCCCCGGTAAAAGTAACAATAATTTACATTTTAATCTTGTAATGATCTTTTGTCAATAATCGGGTGTGCAGGTCGGGAGAGGTTCTTGACCGGTGTCGATGGATTCCGTATGCTTCTGCTGGTTTGTTCGGCACGGGAGATTTCGGGTGAGGAAACTATCAATCATCATTCCGGTTTTCAATGAAGCAGCGACGTTGAAGGAGATCCTCGCGAAGGTGATGGCGGTGGATTTGACGGCATTGGATTTCGAGAAAGAACTAATTGTCGTGGATGATGCATCGACGGATCTGTCATGGGAAATTCTCCTGGGAATGCGGGACGCATTCAGTGCGTTGGAGCGTCACGCGGAGAATCGTGGGAAGGGTGCCGCAATTCGAACGGGCTTGCGCCATGTGACCGGGGATTTCATTATTATCCAGGATGCGGATCTTGAGTATGATCCTGACGAGTATGCCAAGTTGTTGCAGCCGGTGATCAAAGGCAAGGCCGAGGTCGTCTACGGCTCTCGATTCACGGGGGAGCGGCGTAACATGTTTTTGCATCACTGGATTGGAAACCGGTTCCTGACGATTGTCACGAATATCCTGTATGACACGACATTGTCGGACATGGAGACATGTTACAAGCTCTTTTCGCGTCAAGCGCTGGAAGGGATTGTCATCCGATCGGACCGGTTCAATTTCGAACCGGAGATCACAGCGAAGGTGTTGAAGAAGGGGATCCGGATTTACGAGACGCCCATTTCCTATACCGGACGGGAGTATAATGAAGGCAAAAAGATCACGTGGCGGGATGGTTTTTCTGCTTTGTGGACAATCATCCGATATCGATTTCTGAACTGACAACGTCGTAATGCCCTGATTGGGTTAAAGGAGACCGAAGATGCGATTGGAGTATGATATTAAGAAGCTGTTTATGGATGCGTTTGCGCCCCAGCCGGGTGAGGTCGTGACATTTGTAACGGACTTTCCAGCGGATGCGGCTCAGGCGAGTGAAGAGACAAAGCATCGCCGTGAGATGACGGAAACGTGGCATTCGGCAATGTGTGAGCTGGCGGATCACTTGGGTTTCACGGTTCGGCCGGTGCTCGTCATCGATCTGCGCAACCCGGCTCCGGTACCGGCATTTGATGCCGACGGGAGCATGGACGGGCAGCCCGTGGATCTGGCGGCCGTGATGGACAGCTGGCGCGAAAAGGACATTATCATCGCCATTACGGGTCCTTCGATCACCGCCGAACTCGTGCGCCGTCTCGGACAGAACTTCCGATTCGGTTCCGCTCCCGGCGTCACCGCCGATTTCGAAGGATTCAAGGCCGACTATTCCAAAATCCCGCTCCGTTTCGAAATCCTGGTTTCACGGATGGCCAAAGCCGTGGCAGCTCATTTCACGTTCCGCCTCGAGGGCATGGTGTGGAAATGCTCCCTGGATCTCCGCGGACAACGCTACCAGTTCTGTGAAAACGGTAGTGCACACCGGCCCGGCGAATTCATCAACCTGCCGTCCGGATGCGCCAACATTCCACCTTATGCCGGGATTGCCGGTGATCCTCGGGGACCCAGCCGGTCCTGCGGCGAAATTCCAGCGTTGATCGATGACGAACTGGTCGTCTACCGCATCGAAGGCAATCGGATCATTGAGATCATCGGGTCCGGAGATGCCGCAGCTGATGAGCGTCAGCATGTTCTGGGTGGCGACCCCGCTATGGCCGTCGTCACGAAACTGGGACTGGGCGTCAATGATCAGGCCCGATGCAACGGCTCTCATGTCGGTGATGAGAAAACGATGGGAATGCATTGGGGATACGGCCCGAAAAAGCACTTTCCCGATACGATCTGGGCGGAGCATCCGGTCCAGATGGATATGGACTTCGAGTATTACGACGGCCGGTTCGAACCGATCTTCCGGGATTCGATGTATACGGTTAATCTGGGCGAACTGTTCTGATCCGTCGACCACCGGTCAGCGTCGGTCAGTATCTGTTGCCTGACGCATCCGAAGCAATCCGCACAGCAAAAACCAAAAAAAAACGGCTCCGATCGAATGAATCGGAGCCGTTTTGATTCAAACCCGTGATCGAAATCGATCCGCGGAGCAGACTCGAGACCCTGGAGGGTTTCCGCAGTCAGATCGTCAACTCGTCAATCAGAGCGGATCGACACAGCTTCCGCTGCCAAGGGCGGTCATGAAGATCTGCTGGGCGTCGCCGGCGGTCACTTCACCGTTGCCGTTGCAATCAGCGGCACATTCCTCCGGATAACTCGGCGTGTAGGAGCCCAGGGCGATCTGGAACGCCAACTGAGCATCGCCGGCGGTTACTTCACCGGTCATGTTGACATCGCCGTTATGAATGCATTCTTTGGGTGTATGGGTGGGCAGCGGCGTCGGTGTCGCAGACTGACAGGGCTGTTCGAACGACACGATGACATCGTCGATATTCCATCCGCAGTATGTCCATCCGGGATCGGTGGGGCCGATACCCCAACGAATTTTGACCTGGGCGTTGCCAGCAGCGTTTGCGCTAATGTCAAACGTCCACGGCTCCCACACGCCGCCTTCCAGTGTGTCGGAGTTCTGCCAGATAGTGGTCCAGGTTGAGCCGTTGTTACCGCTGACAGCGATATATGCTTCATCGTAGATACTCTGCTCGACACCAAGCCATGCCCAAAACGTCAGGTTGACGATGGTTGCATCGCTGCAATCAAACGCTTGGGTCGTAGTCCAGACCGTTGAAGACATATCATCGGGATAGTCGCCGTTCAGATTGAATCCGACCACATTCGATCCGGTGTATCCACCGGTCGGATCGGGACTGCCATACTCGCCGCCCTGTCCGGTCGGTTGTCCCCAGGCCCACTGGGATTCATATGTCCAACCGGGATCCGAATTCATATCGGCTTCCAGAAAAATGGCGACTTCGTACGTCTGAACACTGTAATGCGACCCGCCGTTGTTGTCGACACCGATGTTCCCGGCCTGGTCCTCGGCCATCACATCGAACAGGTAATAGGTGCACTGATCCAGTCCCGTAACCGTCAATTCATGCGACTGGGTCAACGTATCGTCCCGGACTTCCGTTCCCGGAACACCGGCACCATAGAGAATGATGGACCGGGCGAGTTCGTTCGTCTGCCAGCTGACCGTAAATGTCGTCGACGTAATCTGCTCAATGGAAACGTTCGAAATGATCGGCAGATCGCCATCAACAGCGGCTGTCGCCGTCATATCCAGGGTCGGATACCAGACGGTGATGGTCGCGCCGTCGTTCACGGAGACAGCGCCATCACCGTGCGTCGGTGCGGCGGATGTCGTCATAAATGTGCCTTCAAACTGCCCGGTGGAAACTTCGTTCAGGATCAGGTACTCCCATGCCGGTTCCACCGTGCTCTGAATCTGGATGTTGACAGATCCGGTAGCGCTGCTGTCGCGCACGGAGATGACCATTGTGTCGTTCGGCTGGTACATCGTCTTGTCGAGATAGACTCCGGCCAGCGCCTGGTAGCAGGCGTATGCATCGATGAGTCCCCATCCCCACACATGGTTGGGAATCGTTGTCGCGGCATTGATCCCCTGGCACGTCTGGTTCCAGTACCCGGCAGCGCCGGCCTGGGTATATGCGGTATCGAGAATAATCTGTCGGGTCGTGGCGATATCACCGATCAGTGCCGGTGCAGCGGACCACATCAGGGCAACCACGGCACAGGTATGAGGTCCGGCCATGGATGTACCGCCCCATCCCCCTTCGTATCCGGTTCCGGGAATACAGGACCGGATATCATAACCCGGTGCGCATATTTCCGGTTTGATGAAATTCGGAGCACCCGGAATACCACTGGCGGCAGGACCTCGGCTGGAACCCCAATATGTCCAGGATTCACTCACAATCCGGTCCTGCGAATCACTGGCACCGGTGGTCAGAACCTGCGGATAATCGCCGGGACTTCGCAGAGATTCACAGGTATCACCCTCGTTCCCGGCGGAAAACTCCATGAATACACCTGCCGCCTGCAAGGCATCCAGATCAGGAGCATACTGGTAATCGCCCCCGCCGATCGGCCAGCCCCACGAGTTGTTCACCACATGCGGCGCCATTTCCGGCAAACCCTGGCCCGGGCCCTGGCCATACGGATACGGTGCCAGGAACCATTCGAAACACTCGTGGAAACCCGCGTCATCTTCCAGCGGCCCACAGGCGATCCATTTCGCACCGGGAGCGCCGCCGACCTGGTTGCTTCCGCCGTCATCGCCGACCATGGTGCCCATCGTATGCGTTCCATGCTGATCGGTATCGCAGGGGACCTGGCCACAGGACGTTGAGATATCAT
>JAFGMN010000047.1 GCA_016927515.1 candidate division CSSED10-310 bacterium
ACGATCCGGGCGTATTTTGATACCCCTGAATCAGCCGCGCTTGTTGACCGGTTGATCGCTGCTGGCGTATCTCCGGAATCCCCAAAACCCACACCACCGGATCGTTCCAGCACGTTGCAGGGTGAAACCGTTCTGTTTACCGGAAAACTCCTGACCATGTCTCGCGAAGCGGCCCAGGCGTTGGTTCGGGAGCATGGCGGTCAGGTGGCCACCGCGTGGTCGGGGAATGTGACCATTCTGGTTGTCGGCGACAAACCGGGTTCGAAACGGGAGAAAGCGATTCGCGCAGGGATACGCGTTTTGGAAGAACGTCAATTTTTATATAGTATTAATCCCTGATTGAGGAAAGAATTCAGTTTTTTTCCGGTTTGACGTTCTTTTCGGGACCGGCTATCGTTCAGAAAAGATGATGGCTTGCAGTGGAGAGGGTGGAAATTGACGAAGCAGGTGAAGAACACGAGCGAGGACCTATGGAGTCGTGTCTTGAAGCGACTCCGGGCCGACAAACGGCTTCTGAGTCGACAGATGTTTGATACATGGTTCAAACGAACACGCCAGATATCCCTGGGAAAGAATCATATTGTCATTGAGGTTCCCACTGCTCTGTATGGCCAGTATTTAAAGGAGAAATATGGGGATTTGATCCAGGAACTTGTCGAGGCGGAGGCGGAAGATCGGATGGAAGTGACATTCGAACTTGCCGATATCGAGGATATTCCACCGGAAAGCCCACTGTTCGATGGATTAAGTCAGAAAAGCAAACCCCCGCTCAAGGATGAGCACATTCGGAATGGACGTCGTAAATCTAACAGTTTGACGGAAGATGTCACACCAGACATATTTAACAACAATGGCGACTCCTATGATGAGTCCGGCCTTCAAAGCCGTTTTACTTTCGATGGGTTTGTCGTTGGATCGTCCAATCAATTTGCCCATGCCGCCGCCCGTGCAGTTGCACATAATCCGGCCCGGTCATACAACCCACTCTATCTCCACGGTGGTGTCGGTCTTGGAAAAACCCATCTGATGCATGCCATCGGCAATGAAATCTATCAGCGAGATCCGACGTCGCGCATTTTATACGTGGAATCTGAACGGTTCACGAACGAAGTGATCCACCACATTCGGTTCGATAAAATGAGCAGTTTCCGACAGAAATACAGACATGTCGATGTGTTGTTGATCGATGATATTCAGTTTATTGCCGGAAAAGATTCGACATTGAACGAATTCTTCCATACGTTTAATACATTATTCAATGATTCCCGGCAGATCATTATCTCATCAGATCAGCCTCCGCGGATGATATCGAACCTGGAGGAACGGATCAGTTCCCGGTTTGAGTGGGGTTTGATTGCTGATATCCAGCCTCCCACGCTGGAAACGAAGGTGGCCATCCTGCAGAGGAAAGCGGAGGAGGAGAATATTGATCTTCCAGGGGACATTGCTCTGATCATGGCTTCCCGGCTGAAATCCAATGTTCGGGAGTTGGAAGGTGCGTTGAAGAATCTCGCGGCCCGGGTTTCGCTGACGGGGAAAAAAATCGATGTGGATGCCGCGATGGAAGCTCTTCGACCCTATTCTTCGGACGTTGACAAGCAAATTACCGTGGAAATGGTGATGAAACAGGTGGCCCAGCTTTTTGATGTCAAAGTATCCGGCTTGCGATCCAAGGGTCGTTCCCGGGAAATCGCCGGTCCTCGACAGGTGGCTATGTACCTGGCGGATAAACTGACCGGCCTGTCTCTGGCTGAAATCGGTAAGAAGTTCGGCGGTAGGAATCACAGCACGGTGATCCATGCCTGTCGGAAGATTGATGAAGAGCAGAAAAACGATCCTGAATTGAGGAGTCGTGTCGAACTTCTGATTAATATGCTCCGGAATTGAGTTTCAGTTTCATTTCGTTTACTCTGCGGCGGATGAAGGGGTCTGCCGTTTGGATAATTGCATTGATCGCAATCCTGGGAATTACCGGGTGCATGTGCTCTCCCCATCACGGAACATCGCACATTTCTGACTTCACAGGCCGCTCCATGGATCGCCCAGAACCATGCGAAGTAACCCCCGGGACCATTAACCCCGATGGCACGTTTGTCAGAATGCAAACCCGATCCAATCCTCCTGAAAAAACGGAACCGGCGGACGGACCGGACGGTCAATCAGCTTCAGAAAAAGCCTCCGGGACGACTGACTCATCGAAAACAAAAGCAACTGTAGGCTCAGAGGATGATGAAGGATGTACAGGATTTCCTTCCCAGCCGACACCGCCTGCCCCGGTTCGCCTCGATATTCCCGATGAAGAACACATCACCCGTTGCCGAAAGTATTTCCTCCAGAAATATCGAAGGGATTATCTGAACGGCTTGAACCGTCGGACAAAATACGCGGATATGATTGGTAAAAAAGTGAGAGAGCGCTGTCTTCCAGAAGCCGTGATATGGATTCCGATGGTCGAAACATGGTTTCAAAATGAATCGTACTCGCGCAATCACGCCGTAGGTTTGTGGCAATTGATCCCTGCAACGGCACGAAACTTTGGTCTGCGTATCGATGAATGGGTCGATGAAAGACTTGATCCGGAACAATCGACGGATACGGCGTTACAGGTTCTCGACTACCTGCATGACAAGCTGGGAGATTGGCTCTTGGCACTTGCTGCTTATAACGCCGGTGAAGGATGCGTCAACCGGGCCATCGATCAGACAGGCAGTCGAGATTATTGGGTTCTTGCCCGCCAGCGCGCGCTGCCGTCACAAACACGGTTCTACGTAGCAGCAGTACTGGCTCTGGCGGAAATCGGCCGCGATCCCGCAAAACATGATGTTAATTTTCCTCCCAATGCACCGGTTATCATGGATCGGGTACCGGTAGGACCGCAGATCAGCCTGCGGCAAATTGCTGCACTCAGCGGCATTACTCTCCAGGAACTCAGACGACTCAACCCGTCCCTGAAACGCTCCTGGACCCCAACGGGCAACGAGCCGTTCAACCTGTGTATTCCCGCTGGATCACGGGAACCTGTCCTGTCGGCTTTAAACGAACCGGACTCCTTTTCTTCCGGGGATCTCGTGGTTCACATCATTCAACCCGGGGATACCCTGTCGGATCTTGCCCATGCATATCAATCAACGATTGATGCAATCATGGCCGTCAACCAGTTGAAACACCACATCATTATTGCCGGAAGGGAAATTCTCATTCCTGCCGGTTTGAACTGGAATTGACAGCAGCAATCGGCCGACGAACGAGATAACGAGAATCATGATCCCGATATGTCACCAGCTCTAGCTACGGATTGATCCGGCCGGTGAGGATGACTTTGATCGTTTCGACAAGTATCTTCAGATCAAGCCACAACGTGTGATTGTATATATACGCCAAATCATACTTAAGTTTATTTTCAGGACGCGTGTCATAGCCGCCGTTGACTTGAGCCAGTCCGGTCAATCCAGGCAAGGCCTTAAACCTCTCCCCATAACCTTTAACGCTAACCAGGTACTTTTCAGCAAAGAACGGTCGCTCGGGACGAGGTCCGACAAAGCTCATCTCTCCTCGCAGAATATTGATTAACTGCGGAATTTCATCTATGCGGTATTTTCGGAGCCATCGCCCGAGTGGTGTGACCCGTTCATCCGCTTCGGATGTGAGAATCGGTCCCGTATTTTCTTCGGCATTCCGGATCATCGTTCTGAATTTCAAGATGACAAACGGTTTCTGATTTTTTCCAAGCCGTTCTTGTCGGAATAGAACGGGTTTGCCCATGAAGACAAGGATCAGCAGGCTGCTCAGGATGAAGAGGGGAATGGAGACGATCAGGAGAACCAGAGCGCCGGTAAAATCGAGAAACCGCTTGGAGACGGGGATATCGGGATGTTTGATCATTTCGATCAACGGGATATCGTACAGCCGGATGTGATTGATGCGTCCGATCAGAATCTCATAACAGGTAGGAAGCACGCAGATGCGTGCGGGGATTTGCTCCATCCGGCTGATAGCTCCCACCAGATCATCTTGCCACGTATCTCCTGAGGAGATAATCACCTCGTCGATGGTTCCTGTTTTCAAAAGATCCAGTAAATCGGAGCGGCACCCGAGGATGGGATATCCCAACAAGCGGGTGTCGTTGGAGCAGTCGTCGTCCTCTTTCAGAACGCCGATGATTTCCAACCCGTACATTGGGAGTCGCTGTACTTCCCGGATAACATTCCGGACATTTTCGCCGGTACCGACGATAATGACATTGCGTGTCGGTAACCGCTTGTTGAAAACCTTCCTCCACGCTCCGTGCCACGCACTCGTACAGGAAATGATCAGCAGCCACAACAGAACGAAGATGGAGCGTGGAAACAGGATGTCTTGACTAAAAAAATACACAGCGACGAGCACCAGCATTTCGAACGTGCCGATCCGGATTGTCCGGGCCAAAATGTCCGATTTTTTCCGGAGGGACATAGTGTCGTAGAAACCATGCAGATACAGTAGCAATATGTGCATGATCAGCAGGATCCACAATCGGTGATTGACGATTTCCATCCGGTCCATCGGCATTTTTTCCTGGAAGAAAAGCAACGCGCTTTTTGATCGGATGAAATAGGATAGAAAGTAAACCACCGGGATGGTCACTACGTCTCCGGTAACCAGGACGAGACGCGTCAGATTTCTAAGCTTGGAGATTTTTTTCAACTTAACGGCCTTTAATCATTGTTTGTATCATGCAGGCTGATGACAGACCGAGAAAACGGACCAGGATGCCCAAGTATACGACGATGTCCATGAAACGGGAATACCGTTCGGATAAAAATTTCCGGTAAAAACGGGCCATGGCAATGTGACCGTAGTAGAGACTTCGGATCGGCCGTCGTTTCCGGCTGGCGCCATGATGATGGATGACTTCTGCATCGGGAATATAACGGATCGTATAGCCGGCCAGTTTGGCGCGGAAGCAAAAATCAAGATCCTCTCCCATCAGGAAATATCCTTCATCGAACATGCCGATTTCACTGATCAATTGTCGCGGAAAACTCATGCATGCGCCCGAAACCGCATCGACTTCACAGGCTGTATCGATGTTTTCATTGCCCATCTCGTAGGAGACGGACAGCGGATGATGCGGGAACAGCCGGGTCAGGCCGAACAGTCGGAAGCATGCGCTGACCGGATTTGGAAAGCGGCGACGGCATTGCTTCTGAAACGAGTGGTCGGCATTGATGATTTTGCCTCCGATGATGCCTGTTTCGGGGTTGTTCCGCCAGAACCGGGCGATGGATGACAGGGCGGAGCCGGTCATTATCGTGTCTGGATTCAAAAGAAGGATGGCGTCTCCGTGGGATGCCGTCAAACCGATATTGACTGCTGCGGCGAAGCCAAGATTCGAATCGTTCTGTATCCACTGAACGTCGGGATGGGTGGTTCGGACCCGAGCGGCACTGTCATCGCCCGAATCGTTGTCGACAACGATTATTTCGTGAATGTGACCGTCATCCGTTTTTTTCAGGGCATCGATACACTGAATAAGCAGATCCGGGACTTTATAGGACACGATGATGATCGACAGCATTCCAATTCCAGCCATGATCGAATAAACTACGCAGGCTGAAGGCGATCGTCAAGAAAGGAATCGAGCGCACATTTTTTCATGAAAGCTGTTTTATTGGGAAAAGTGGGAATCTGGCGATTTCACCGATCTATCACGGGTTTTCTCGCTGTTGTGCTTCTGACAGGTGTCTATTTTGAGTCCTTCAGCAATTACGACAGCAATATCTGGGACGAAGGCGTTCCATTGAGTGGTGCTCTGAGGATGATGAATGGTGATCGCCCGATTCGCGATTTCATAGCCTATCCACCGGGAAGGTATTTATTATATCGGGCTGCCATGCATTTCGGCGGGGTTGATGTGCAATCGACTCGGACCGCCACAGCGGTGATCACTGCTTTCGCGGCAGCGCTTCTGTGGTTGATTGGAACACACCTGGGATTGCGGTCCGGGGCGGTGGTTCCTGTGATTATCTATTGCCTGATGCCCATGTATTATTATTACCGTTTCTTCTCGATCATGCTGATCCTGATGATTCTTTGCATTGATCTGCAGATCCGGTCGGAATCCATCCGGGAGGCGGTCACAGCGGGATTGCTGGGGGGGTGCATCATCTGGTTTCGACTGGTTCTTGGATTGTTCATCCTGGCGATTCTTCCCGGAATTGCGGTGTGGGTGGCAATGCGACGCCGGAAGCGTCGATGGGAGGTTATCTGGATTCCGACGGTCTTGGGGTGGGCAGGTTTTGTTGCACAGGTGGGTTATGTCGGTGGTTTTAATCGGTGGCTGACGTATGTGCGGATCTGCCGGTCATTCACCCGGGCCGGTTTGACGGATATGGCCCTGCCCTGGCCACCGCTTTGGTCGATGGAATACGTGGCCATGCAGCCGCTTAACTTTCTCTTCCAGGATGTGCTGGTGTATGCCGGAATGGTCGTGATTCTCGCCGGCGCGTTCTATGCTGTTCGATTTTACCGCAAGGTACCACCGACCTTTCTGAGTCTGGTTGTTACCGCCTGGATCGGTATGGGACTTGTCATCTGGCGAACCGGATACGGCAATCTGCTTCGAGCAGCACCGCCACTGATTCTGATATCGGTTTATCTCCTGTCCCGTGCGAGTCGATGGAAAAGGGTTATCCACGGAATAGGATGGCTGGTATTCATCGGTTTGGCTCTCGATTCGCTGGTTTACGATCCAATAACGTATCAATCCATCGGTATCATGCCGCATTGCACTGCTCGGTTGACCCACCCGCGTTATGGAGTGAAACTCCATCCCCGGGATTGCGCGCTGATATCCGAAGTGACCGCTGCTGTGGAGGCTGCTGGGCGAGGCTATCCAGCGAAACTGCTGGTGCTGCCGTTTCATCCCCTGTTCTATTTCATTACCGGACTGACCAGTTCATCGTACTTCGACTGGGTGCTTCCTGGAACGTTTTCCGATCCGAAGGCACGCGCAGCCATGATCCGTGATGTCGTTATCAGCGAACCGGATATCGTTCTTCTCAACGACGCGGCATTCGACGGAATTCCCGATCGGCAGTTCTCAACTCAATACCCGGAACTCTGGATGTGGATCACGCGTGA
>JAFGMN010000048.1 GCA_016927515.1 candidate division CSSED10-310 bacterium
CGGGTTCGGTATGTTCCAGAACGATTCCTGTGTCGAGCCGGAGGAATCGGCGGTTATTGGTGGTATAACTGGTTCCGCGGAGCACGTTCCGGATTTCGGGCACGGCAATCCGGCCGTGTTGAAGGGCGACGATATGCGCTCCGAGTGCATGGCCGGGCATTTCCTGATGCGTTGCGATGATCAATAGAATCCCCTGGCCGTGCAAACGGGTCAGGATGGCGGATAGAGCCTGGATTCCAGCTCGATCCAAATGCGCGAACGGTTCATCCAGCATCAGGCAAGAGGGATTCAATGCCAGTGTCCGGGCCAGGGCGACTCGCTGGATTTCCCCACCCGACAGGCTGCGTCGTGACCGGTGCAGCAAATCCAGCGCGCCGACGGCGGTCAAGGCATCACGAACTCTGGTGCGGCGTTCTCTGTGCGGGATCTTCCGGAGTTTCAAACCGTATTCCACGTTGGTTTTCACTGAGCCGGCCAGCAGCACTGGACGTTGAAGCAGTACGCCGATATCGCGATGAATACACCCTGTTGTATCAGTACCCTTCCATAGAATGCGGCCGGATACCGGTCTGATCAGTCCGGCGATGGCCTGGATCAACGTGGATTTTCCGGAGCCATTCGGACCGGTCAAAGCGATGACCCGGTCCGGTGTGAACTCGACATTCACGGAATCCAGAGCGGTTCTTGGGCCATACCGGACCACGAGACGCTCAACCGCCAGCATGAAGATCCTCCGGTTCACGTTGTAAGCCATGAAAAACAATGTTGATTCCCAGGGATATCCCCAGCAACAGAGCGCCCAGCCAAAGCGCCTCGGAAAACTGCCCCTTATCATGTTCCAGCGCAATCGTGGTGGTCATCGTTCGTGTATATCCGTGAATATTCCCTCCAAGTATCATCGAGACACCCACTTCCGATACCGCCCGGCCGAATGCTGCGATGACTGCTGCGATGATGCCGAATCGCGATTCACGGATCACGGCAAAATGCAGTCGCCACCCGGTCGCGCCCAGCGATCGAGCCGTCAGAAGGACAGCGGGATCAATTCGCTGTACAGCGCTCAGAGTGAAAGTCGCAATAATCGGCACAATCATCACCCATTGACCAATGACAATTGCCGCCTGTGTGTATAACAGGCCCAGGTTTCCCAGGGGTCCGTTACGACAGAGCGCACAATACACCAGCAAACCAATGACGACGGTGGGAAATGCCAGGGTGGTATACAGAAGGGTGATAAGAATTTCCCGGCCACGGAACCGTTTCAGTGCTAAGACCAATCCGGCGGCAATTCCCGGTCCGGTGGCCAGTACGGTGGACAGGGTCGATACCGTCAAGGAAACAAGAACCGCATGGTGGATCAGGGACGATTCCATTGTCGATTCGATGGGATCACTTGGTGGTCCCCCCGGTGTCACCGGCTGCCGGGGCTTTCGGTGACGATCCCATCGCCCGGCCAGTGGTTTCAGGAACTCCCGGTAATTTCCCCGAAGAACCCGGTAATGTCCCGGAAACATCACCCAAAAACAATTGCTCGCCGTCTTTCCTAAAGCCGTTGATCAGGTTCTGCCCTCTTTCACTCCGAAGCCAGTGAATGTATTTCATCACAATGTCGTATTTGACATGCGGATGCTTCGCCGGATTCACCGGAATCACACTGTATGGATTGGCCAGTTCAGCGCCCCCTTCACTGATCAGCACGAGATCCAGCGTGTCTTTCATGGCGATCCACGTTCCCCGGTCACTGAGTGTGTAAGCCTTTTTCTCGGCAGCCATCATCAGGGCTTTTCCCATTCCCTGACCGATGCTTAGGCAATACGCACCCGGTTCGATCCCTGCTTTTTTCCACAACTCAATCTCCTTTGCATGGGTTCCCGACGCGTCTCCCCGTGAAATGAACGGTGCGGCCGACGAATGAATGGCAGTCAATGCCTGTGTGATGGGTTTGCCTCGTGCGCCAGCAGGATCCGATGGGTGTCCAAGCAGAACGAAATCATTATGCATCAGCGCATACCGCTCCGTGCCGAAACCGGCGGCGACAAACGCTTCCTCCATAGCAAGAGCATGGACCATGACGACATCGCAGTCGCCCTGTTCAGCCAGTTTCAGGGCTGCGCCGGTTCCACGGGGGATGACCTTCACGTCGATTCCGGTGTCTCGAGTGAATTCAGGGTGCAGATACGCTAGTAATCCGGAGTTTTCCGTGCTGGTTGTGGTGGCCAGTGTGATCACGTGTTTGTTGGTTTCAGCGGCGGATGTTTCGGCACCGATTGCCAGGAAGATTCCGGCGAGGAGACAGATGGAGAAAACCGTCAATTTTTTCATGGGTAACCTCCCAAACGACTAATGCACATCGATGGCATGTACCATTCGATGAATATGATCCCAGACCAGCAGGAGTTCGTTGATATATTCGACGGCTCCACGCACGGACCCCGGTACATTGATGATGAACACTGTTCCCCGGCAGCCTGCGATGCCACGGCTGAGCATCGCGCCGGGATTGTCCATTCCGTATTTCCTCCGGATATGCTCCATCAAACCCAGAAGCGGACGCGTGACAAATTCCTGGGTGACCTCCGGCGTGAAATCCCGCGGACCGATTCCCGTACCGCCGGTGGTGACCACCAGGTCCGTTTTGGCAAGGTCAGCAGATTGAAGTGATTGGCGAAGCAATTCAGGGTCATCGGGAATGATGTGGCGTTCGTACACCGGGTGACACC
>JAFGMN010000049.1 GCA_016927515.1 candidate division CSSED10-310 bacterium
CCAAATTGTTTGTGGCGATCACATTACCGTTCCCTAACGCGTGGACACCCCGTCCGCTCGAAAAGGAAACCTGAGAGATCATCGTAGTCAGATCGAAAATGGCAAGGGCATTCGCACTGAATCCTGCAGTAATGTAGGTCCCTGTTCCGAACGACTGGATCTGCTCGGGAAAACTAATGGAAAAAATCTGGTTTGCGAACGATCCATCCGCATTGTAAATCCGGATATTATCCGTGGAGCCTGCGATATCGGCAAGAAGGGCTCTACCATCAGACAGGAAATAGATATCGAAGGGATCGGAACCATCATTGATGAAATCTGTTCCCCGCGTGTGAGGTCCGGTAAAAGTGGCCACGTATGCATCACCGCTTGTTACATACACATTTCCGCTCCGAAAATCGATTCCACGGATGTTGTTCAACCCGTCGGTGGCATCGGCATACGTATATAGATATGTGCCGGATGTGTCGAAAACAAATATAGAATCGGCAACCTGGTCCGAAACATAGATGTTTCCGTCGGGGCCCTGAGCTGCATTGACCGGTGTATTAAATCCGGCATATCCTGAAATCAAGTCGCCGAGGTAGATGCCATCGTATGGGTCGTACATGCCCACGGTATCCAACGTGGATTCGGGGATCAGCAGAACCTGCGCCGACAGAACGGCTGGAAACATGAGTATTGCGGACAGCAACAATACGAAATTCTTCATGTATATAGCTCCTTATCTGCGGTCATCGACCGGTTGGTTTTGATATGCATCCGAAAAACCATCCCAATCCGATCAGCAGAGCGATGAGTCCACTGGTTGAGGTGGTTGGGACGAGTGCCGGAGTCGGTGTGATGGTTGGTGTGATGGTCTGAGTGGGTGTCGGCGTGGGTGCCGGTGTCGGCAATTCATCGGCACCGGTAAACGCATGGACAACCGTCACATTCGTTGTATCTTGTGTACCGGCCAGGCAATCTGGGATTCCATCACCGTCCAGATCTCCAGCTGGATACATGCTATACAACCGGTTGCTTGTCAAATACTGGAACAGAATTGTACCATCCAAACCTGAAACACAGTATGCATAGGTATCGAATGACCCGGCCAGAACATCATCATATCCATCGAAATTGACGTCATCAATCGAGTGAACAGTCCAGACATCGCCGCCGTTCAATGTGCCCGTCGGCGTTGTCCAGAAGGAAACACCCGTTGCTCCGTTCAGGCAGTAAATCGCATTATCCCAGGTTCCGACAATGACTTCATCAATACCGTCTCCTGTAACATCCACCAGGGGCCGGACACTCATCACATACGTGCTGCCCAGAGGGTTGGTCCAGAGCGGTCCACCGGTTAGACCATCTCCGCATCGAACACCACTACCCCAGGTCCCGGCGATAAAATCCAATCCGCCATTACCATTCGTGTCACTGATTGCCGTAATGGATTGAACGGAATCGATGGCATTATACGCCCACAAAAGGTTACCGGTTCCGCTGCTGTCACCCTCAATACAGAATACGTGATGCCCAATCGCATCGCCGGACGAAACGAGAGCATCGGGTGTCCCATCGCCATTCACATCGAAAAAGGAAGAGACACTAAATGACGCATCAGGCAGCGCATACGACCAGATAACTGTCGGCAACAAACCGGTGGAAGCTCCGTCAATGCAGTAAGCATGATCATTGTAGGATCCACAACCGAAAATGACTTCGGGAATTCCATCCCCAGTCACGTCGCCTAACTCACAAATCGAATAAACCCATCCGGAATTGGGCTCGTTGTATGTATCGAACTGCCAAATCAGAGCACCGTTCATGCTGTCGTACGCCGCTGCAAAACGACCACCGCCCGCAAGACCGGCAAGAATGTTCGAGTAACCGTTTCCATCGGAATCAGACGCGGGACAAAGACATTCATCACCGTAGAAATACCCGCCACTGGCACCTCCTACGGTATCCAATGACCAGATCACCGAACCGGTTCCTGAACTAGCTCCGGATAAACAATAGAAATTAGCTCCGGATTGAGAAATGTCGAATCCGCAGACAACATCTCTAATACCATCGCCGTTTGCATCCGGAATCGAACGTATACACCGGCAGTTGTCCGATCCGTCATATGACCAGAGCTTGGTTGAACGACCGGAAAGGTCCTGCATTCCAATGGGCCGTAGAGTCATTCGATCCATCGTTTGTCGTGTGATCAGGTCCGGGCAATCGATCGACGCTGATCCGGCCGATAGTCCCCCACACAAAAATCCCGCTACAATGATCCATTGCGTTTGCATCGTTTCCTCCTTAACCTGGATGCGTACCGGCATTTAAACCGCAGAGACCCGGTTTGTCATCCAGCACCGTTCATGATACGCTTCAATTCAACCTGATCTCTCCAACCCTTCGAACTAAGTGTAACGAAAAAAGAGAACGTGCGCGAGAAGACGAAGAAGAAGACATGAAAAGATGATCCTTCGATCACAGGGCAAACAGATTTCCAATCAGCGAATGTATCCGAGTTCTCTCAGGGCGTTCTCGGTCGCTTCGTTAATCTCCATTTCCCGCACGATGGAACTGGTTTGGCTTGGATCTACCTGCTTCCACAATGTGACCAGGCCGGTTTCAGTTTCCGGATCCAAGGTAACTGGTACCTGTTCCTGTAGGTCAACGGAAAGATCATATAATTCCGGATCTTTCCACGGTCGCGGGTAATATAAATCCAGCAGAGGTGCTTCTCTGGCGGGTTCCAAAGGAGCGATGTATTTCATTTGGTTTCGAACAACAGCCCGTATCGGAAATCCCAGGCGATTGGTTTCTAACATCAACGGTCGGTTTTTCACCGCGGGGGACAAAAGATCGATTCCGTGGCCCAGTTGCTGGGGCAGACCCATTAAACTGAACAGCGTCGTTCCTAAATCAGAAAGCAAACCGTGCCGCACGAGCAACTTACGTTCCGGAAGAACAAACGAATGCGAAACCGGCGCTGTGGCGGCCGGAGGTCGGAATAAAAAGGGAATGCGCACCGTTTCCTCATATAGTGTGGCGCAGTGATCAAGGCTGCCATGTTCACGGAATTCTTCACCGTGATCCGATGTGATAATGATCAGCGTGTTGTCCAACAATCCCGCTCTTGCCCATTCTCGAAAAATGACACCGATCGATCGGTCTGCATCCCGTAATCCTCCTTGATAGTAGATGTGAAGTTTCCTTATTTCACTTGTATTGGCGTTTATTTGTGGATTTTTATCATTTTCGGTAATTATCGGCCATGAGATGACTGCATTGGAAAAACGGTCGAACGGTTGGAGATCGTAACGCAATGATGGCGTATACGGGTTGTGGCAATCCATAAATTGGACGGCTAAAAAATGGGAATTCTGTCTCTTAAGAAATGGAATTAATGCTACAGCTGACTGCTCCGTATCTATTGCCTCACGGTGATCGATCCGGTTGATATAGATATCGAATCCATTTCGATATCCCATGTCGCCCTGAAGCACGGGATTACAGAACAGAGCGCAGGTGAATGTGCCATTGGCTTGAAAGACTTCAGCAAGGGTTTCAATGCCGGGAGGGAATGTGTGAAAAACCCGAGAGATTCCGTGAAGAGAGGGACACAGACCGGTGAAAAGTGATGCAAATGATGGAGCCGTCCATGATGAATCGGAACGCAATCCTGTGATTTGATATTGATGCTGGAAAAAACGATCGATTTCCGGGGAATAAGCTCCGGGATTACCGCAGATACCCAACCCATCTTCGCGAAGTGTGTCGAGAATGATCAGCAAGACAGAAGGTGATTGGGGGTCAGTTTTGAAAGCGAATGATTCGAAATTGAGTAAGGATCGTTCTATCCAGTATCCAGTTAACAGAGTCAGGATCAGGATGAGCATCCATCGTCGGGCGCGATCCAGCGGCTTGATGAAGACCTGCAGACCGGGGGAGGGAGTGACTGGCGGGAACGCAAGGTAAGCGCCGATCAGCGATCCAAGAATACTGCCTGGAATCCAAAACCAGTGATCGGTTGTTTGAAACAGAAACGCGTCAGTTAGAAGACCGGCGATAAAGCCGGAGCAACCCAGGAGGGCCCCGATGATCACGGACAAGCTGGAGATGCCGGCTATCCGGAGTGATGGTCGGACAATCGGGATGATCAATCGGGTCAATAGCGCGGCGATAAAGAGAAGTTGGGTCCAGGCGGAGAGAATGCTCCAGGCGATGTCTCCATACTGCTTTTCCGAGTGGATAAATACAGAGTGAGAAAACATGGTGACTGATGACTGGTTGATCGAAGAAATCGCGGTTTCCAAGGCTGCAAAACCGATAAAATCCAAGCGGCTGACGATGGTATCCATCCGGGGGCGAATACGTAAGTAATCCGCGAAAGAGAGTGAGGCTGCTAATAAAAACAAAAGACCAATCGTTCGCATCCATGCGTGATGCCACTTGAAACTGGTTGCAGGTGAAGAAGCCACACTCATGTCTCCCGGTGAAGATCATTTGATACTATTCCCATAAGCGCCGACGTTGATTGTCAAAGCGGAACGGGAAAAGTGAAATGAAGATAACACAGAGGAAAGGCAGTTGACCACTCCAACCCGGTTGTTTGATCTTAACGATGGATTTGATTAAATTAAAAAAGAGCGAACCGTGAAATGATCGGTGTGTTTCGAAAACGCTATTTTTACTGGTGAATGGGTCCGGTCGGATAAATCCGGAATGAAGGGCGACAAGATTGGACTGGCGAGTGAGACAGGAGATGGGTTATGGAATATACATCACAAGTTCCTACCAAACGGCGATTCTATGTGATGGTTGAGAATTTTCGATATGGACCATACACACTGGAAACGCTTCAGTTATATATTTCCAGCGGAGAAATCAGTCGGAATTGCCAAGTTTGTGAGGAAGGTTCAAACCTCTGGATTCCTCTATCCAGCATGGTTGAATTTCAACATGCACCGGTTAAAGCGCCCCCTCCACCACCGACTCCGGTTGCAATAAATACCCGGCAACTACGAAAACAGATGCGGGAGTTGTCCAATATACCGAGATCGCAAGCCGTTCCCGTCGGTCCGGTACGGAAACAGGCCAGCAAACAGTCATTTGCCGCTCGCCTTCGGCGATTCCTGAAGGGGGAGTGAACTAGCGTTCCATTGAGGAACAATCTTCGTTGTGCAATGAATAGCACCACCGGCAAAAATCGGATCGACGGCAACGACCGGAACAATTTCGTAACCTGGCATCGCATCATGATAGATGCACAGGGCGATCGAATCCTCAGGTAGATCGTAGACAGGAACAAACACCTGATCGTTGACAATCAGAGAATTCGTGTATGTCATATAATCTCCTGGAGAACCGGGCATCGGAATCCGGAAAACCGTATATCGCCGGCCGGTGCAACTGATCAGATTCTCGATGTATCGGGTATTATATTCCAATATTTCATATTCTTTATCCGCAATCTCGTATTGGCCGACCAGCATCAGATCCTCATGAAGCAACTTCGCGTACATATCGATATGACCGGTGCCATCGGATAGTTTTTTAAGGATATGCAGCCGGGAACACCCAATATAGGATAGAACAAAATCACGGATTTGCGATTCACTGTAATCGGGGTTCTGCGCCAGTATTTCAGTAGTCGTGAAACAGTTACCATGGCCATCGGTCATCACGTTTCCTCCTTCAAGAACCAGAGGCATGGGCTGGACCGACAAACCTGTTACAGCCCCAAGAAACTCCGGAAAATGGTCGTCCAGAGTTCGGAAATACTTCATATCCACCAGGATTGGTTGATTGGATACAGTGATATATAGTGGACTATAATCTACGATCCAAACATCGTCAATAATGCACGTGTAAAATGTGACCATCGCAGGATCGACTCTGTTCAACGAAAGTAGCGTCTGCACGTGATCTTTCTGATTAGCTGAATCCACAATAATCTGAACCTGGTTTTTCCGGGTTAGTTTCATTACCAGGTCGGTGTAGTACAGGTCAAAATCCAACCAGGAAACCATCACGGCGGATGCCGGGTGCCATTCCGGGAAGAATACGATGTTATCGGATTTTGGGCGGGATTGTTTGATGGAGGGGGCACGCGTGTTTATTGGGGGCGATGCATCTTGGGGAGCGTTCAGTGCTGGAATAGCGTGATTCGTGGGGATTCCGGGTGGGTTTAAGCGCAGAACGCGTGGTGTCGACAGGGAAGAATTAAACACAGGGGCTCCGGTAATGCTCGTCAGGAATACCCATGCACTCACAAAGGGAGCTGCGATCAAGAGTAAGTCAAAGCGCGTCACGGAAGCGTCTCCAAACGGTTTCGGCAAACGGCGACCGGCCAGCGGATCCAAACGGGTGATCCTGCGGCAGAAAAATAATGGTAAGCATGCTGACTGGGAAAAACAAGATGATTTATACCGTTGCGGCAGATTGTAACCGGGTGATCGCGTTAACCGCAACCATTGGCAGAATTCATGCAAGCCTGTAGAATGATTTTAATCTTTCGGAGAAAGTGATGTGGAAGAACAGGTTAAATACGTAAACCCAACGAAATCGATCTGGCTGAAACTGATCATACGAACGGGTTTACCGGCGGCGGTTTCACTGATTCTCTTCATCGGATCCTATTGGCTGCTGATGAAACCCGCCATTGAGTTTCGCATGATCGAAGCCCGTAAAAACATGACGCGGGAGCTGGTCAATTCCGCATGGTTCATTGTTCAATCCTACGGCGAGCAGGTGAAGAGTGGAAGCATCACGTTTGACCGGGCACAGCATGATGCTCAGCAACAGCTTCGATCAATGCGCTATGGCCCGGATGGGAAGGACTACTTCTGGATCAACGATCTGACTCCTGTTATGATTATGCATCCGTACCGATTCGATCTGGAAGGCAGAATCGTTGGCAATTTCAAGGATCCCGATGGAAAATACCTATTCATGGAGTTCCTGAAAATCGCTCAGGCGGAAGGGGAGGGTTTTGTAGAGTATTCCTGGCAGTGGAAGGACGATCCAACGCGATTCGGTCAAAAACTGTCTTATGTTAAAATATATGAGCCATGGGGATGGGTTATCGGTACCGGAATGTATAAAGAGGACGTCCAGGCGCGGATAAAGGAAATTACCTGGCAGTTAACCATTACGTTCGCGATGATTTTTATCTTTCTGCTCATTCTTACCGGTTATATCGTCAGCCAATCGGGTCGATCTGAAATCCGGGCATTTAGAGCAAAACAGTCGTTGCAGGAGAACGAAGCGAAGTTCCGAGCTATATTTAACAGTGCATTTCAGTTTGTCGGATTGCTGGATATCCAGGGTCGCATTCTGGAAATAAACGATCGAGCGCTGGATCTGGCACAGGTAACCCCCCCGGATATTGTTGCGAAACACCTGTGTGATGTTCCCTGGTGGCGTCATTCCGAAATGGAGCGAAATCATATCCGGGATGCGGTCTTGCGGTGCGGGAGGGGGAACTTTGTTCGGTTTGACAGTCATTACCTGGCTCAAGATGACGATATCGCGTATATCGATCTTTCATTTAAACCGTTGATGGATGAAGTCGGCAACGTGCATCGTATCCTGGTGGAAGGCAGGGATATCACGCAGCTGAAAAAAGCGGAGCGGGAATCCCGTTTTCTTCGGAATTTCATGAAAAACGCCATCGATACGATGCCGTCGTTACTGCTGGCAGTCAATCAAAATGGTTTCGTCACATTGTGGAATCGGGAGTGTGCTGTCCGTTCGGGGATTGACGAGGAGCATGCCCTGGGGAGGGAATGTGGTCATCTGATTCCCGCATTGAATCGATTCATTCCCGAATTGCGCAGCGTGTTCAATACTCAGATACCGTTTAGCATTACGCGGCAGAAAATGATTTTTTTCAAAGAGATTCGGTCGTATGATGTATCGATATTCCCCTTGGTTGACCCATTGAATCCAACGGCGGTGATCCGGATTGACGATGTAACTGAGCGCGTGCAGATTGAAGAGATGATGATCCAATCGGAAAAAATGGTATCAGTTGGTCGCCTTGCCGCTGGGATGGCACATGAAATCAATAATCCGCTGGCAGGAATTCTCCAGAACACACAGGTTCTCCGAAATCGATTCAGCGCTGAAATCCAGAAAAACGTGGAAACGGCTGATAAAATAGGGATGGATTTCAATCAGTTGCAGCAATATCTTTCAGCCCGATCGATCCCGGATATGATCGAAGCCATTCTGACCAGCGGTCGCCGAGCATCTACGATCGTGAAAAACATGCTGAGTTTTAGTCGGAAAAGTGAGTCGAATTTTTGTAATCATCGGGTTACGGCTCTTCTGGATGATGCGCTTGAATTGGCTAGAAATGATTATGATCTCAAGAAAAAATATGATTTCCGTGCAATCAGAATCATTAAAGAATATGCACCGCGAGTTCCGGTGCTGTATTGTGATGCCGGCTAATTGCAGCAAGTGTTTTTAAATATGTTTAAAAATGGAGCACAGGCTATGTACAATCATGTGGGTGCTCAACCGACTTTTTTCCTACGGGTGTATGAGAAGGAAGCGCATGTTGTTATTGAAATCGAAGACAACGGACCGGGTATTCCGAAGGAAATCCGAAGCAAGGTATTTGAACCATTCTTTACGACAAAAGGGGTTGGCAGCGGAACGGGTTTGGGTTTATCCGTTTCCTATTTTATTATCACGGAGAATCACCGGGGGAGTTTAGCTGTGGAATCGTCGGAAGGAGAGGGAACGCTTTTCCGTATAATCCTTCCGCTGGAGAAAGGCGAATGATATCCAATCACAGGAGAATCCGGATTTTGATTATTGACGATGAAGAATCGATCCGCATCAGTTTACGGAAGTTCCTTGAAGATTTCGATTTTGATGTGACAGACGTAGAATCGGCAGAGAACGCCCTCGATTGCTTGAAGCAGGAACAATTTGACATCGGAATTGTCGATCTGCGATTACCGGGAATAAGTGGGGATACTTTCATTCAAAAAGCTCATCTGATTCAGCCGGATCTTCACTATGTCATCCATACCGGATCGGTTGGATACCGGTTGTCGATTGAATTGATGCAACTTGGATTGACCAATGCCGATGTTTTGCATAAACCAGTGGATGACCTGTTTGTGTTTGTCGATGTCATAAACCAAAAAATACCCCGAACTCCGGGGAAGTAGTGTTTTCTGATTAGTGACTGCTCGCCCGAAACGGATTCGATTCGATGGGGGAGACTTAATCAACGATACAATCGAATGCTTGAAAGTTTGCGCGAACGGGAGTTTTTTTCAGTAGCTGGCTTTATCGTGACCAATCGGCGTCAGTCCCTGTATGTGCAATAAATTTCCTTAATTTCGCCGTAAGCAGTATCGAATCCCTGAACGACGTCAGGATCAAATGCGTTTTCAGTTCCACTCATGATGATTCTGTAACACAGGTCGATAGGTAATGCAGGTTTGTAAGGTCTGCGGGAGGCCAAGGCATCGAATACATCTGCAACGGAAACGATCCGGGCTTCCAAGGGTATTTCCGTATGCCCCAATCCCTCTGGATACCCAGCACTGTCCCAGCGCTCGTGATGGTAGAGCGCAATCAATCGCGCTCGATCGAGAATATCGATGTTGGAATGTTCAAGAATTTGAGCACCGATTAGGGTATGCGTTTGCATACACAACCGTTCTTCGGGTGTCAGTGGCCCGGGTTTAAGTAAAATATCATCAGGGATTCCAATTTTACCAAGATCGTGCATGGGGGCTGTATAAAGAATTGTTTCGCAAAAAGAGGAATCAAGTCCCATCCGTCGAGCGATTGCTTGCGCATATAAACTCATACGTTTAAGATGATTACCTGTATTTTCATCTTTAAATTCGGACGCTTTCGCGAGACGGAAAATGACTTCTAGGGACAACTGACTGATCGTATCCAGGGCTTGCCGCAAATCGAGCGTCTTAGCCTCAATATCGCTTTCCAAGCGTTTATGATACGCGTTTTGAAATGCCAGAAAGCGAGCCCGTTCAAGGGCCTTCGACACTGCATGGATCAATACTTCCATGTTTTCAATGGGTTTCATTAAGAAATCCCATGCACCGCTGCGGAGTGCCTGAACAGCGTCCTCCACCATACCAGTTCCAGATACTACCAGTACAGGTAAATCCGGCTGTTGCGTTTGGATCGTATGAAGCACGTTGAATCCATCCATGATGGGCATTCGCAGATCAACAATAACCAAGTCGGGCTGCCATGCTCGCCATTCCTTAAGACCTAGCAATCCATCCGATGCATCATGGACCGTATATCCGTAATCTTCCAAAAACGCACGAAGACTGGTCCGAACACTGAGATCATCATCTATCACGAGAATGCGTGTCGTTTTTTCCGGAATCCAAGACTGCGTCACTTTATGTCCTCATAATAATCTGCCTGGCGACACGGGGTCGCCAGGCAGACAGAAGAAGGATTGAACGCCCTCAATACTTTTTAATCGTTTTGAAATCACTAATGATTTCATATTTTCCATCAATAATCACCGTATAATACACCTGATCAAGGCCACGATGATCATCGGGTCCGTACGTTATCTTGGCGGATCCCAGACCAACATCCAGAACGTTGATGCTTTCCCCCGCTGCGATAAACGCATCGCGAGTCAGCGCTGGACCTGTTTTTTCGAGCATGGACACCAGTACTTTGGCATTGATGAAGCCTTCAAAACTGACGAAATTCGGTGTGTCGTCGGGATAGTATTTTTTCAGGAGATTTCTATATTCCACAGCGCCCGGCACATCGGAGGTCGGAGGGGGAACACACTGAGTGACGATCGTTCCGTTACTATCTCGACCGACTCCGAGCAATTCAGCCAACTGATCTGCTCCGACAAACGATACGGTGTGAAAATAGGGATTGAAGCCCGACCACTTCGCCGATCGGATGAACGTTGACGTTGGACCATAAACACCGATGATGATCACTGCTTCAGGATCGGATGCGCGCAGCGTAGTCATCGCTTCGCTGATGGCATTGCTGCCACGTTCATAGGTTGCTATCGCCACCGGTTTCGAATTGAACTTGCTCAGCGCTAATTCGACGCCTTTTAAGCCGGCTTCACCATACGCGTCATTCTGATAGAGAACCGCGATCTTCCTGACTCCCATGTCTTCCCAGAAGTGTTTTACGATGCCTCCGGTTTCTTCGTAGTACGACGTTCTGATATTAAACACCTCACGAATGACCGGTTCTCTCAACACTTCCGCACCCGTGAACAGCCCGACAAGCGGCACTTTTTTGGCCTTGATAATAGGTAGAATTTCGACGCTGGTGGGTGTCCCAACATAGCAGAACAGAGCGAATACATTGTCGTTATCAATCAATTTGTTGGTGTTTTCTGTGCATTTCGCCGGTTCATATGCGTCATCGTATGAAATGACGCGGATCTTTCGTCCGTTAACCCCGCCGGCATCATTGATGTGGTTTATGTATGTCATCGCTCCATGAAGCGTCTGCGTTCCCAGGTAACTGGCATGGCCGTCCAGTGCCAGCGAAGTCCCGATCACAATCTCCATATCGGTAACGCCGACTTCTGCCTGAACTGCGATCAGGCTCATCAGCACGACGACCAGAGACAGTCCAGTTCTGAAAAAAGCTCTTTGATTCATACTATCACCTTCCTTCAGCCAATTTCACCACCACGTTATTTCCGGCGCAGTCGATCCATAGCGGATTTCAGGCTCAATCGCAATCGTTCCAGCACATTGGCTAATTTGCCGATTTCATCGTTGGTTGTGACCTTGATATCCTGATCGACTTCACCATCGGCCAGTTTACCGGCAATTACCGTCAGATAGCCGAGAGGTTTCAGGGCCTGGCTGACGACAACGAATACAAGGACAATAGAGATAAGAAGAATGATCAGCATGATGAAGAACAGAGAAGATCGCAGGTTGTTTTTGGCTTCAATGGTTTTTTCGATGGAGTACCCGATCCGGAAACCGCCCCAGTGACGACCTTTTACGAAAATGGGTGTCGATACATCCCACATCGTTTCTCCAGTATCCCGTTGATAAACCTGAAGAAAACCCTCTTCTGTGTTCTGTGCAGCCTTGATGCCAACGGGATCATTGAAAACCCGCTTGGTTCGATTGCCGAGGAGATCTTTTTCGGGATCACCGGTCAACGGTTTCTGATACATCGAATTATGAGTCGGAAGATACCCTTTGGTATCCACTGTAACAGCGAAGCGTACACTCGTGTCGGCCAGGAAGCGGTCTTGCAATTTAAGAAGTGCTTTATCGAAGTAGAAATCATATTTTGTATGATACTTCGGTGGATCGAGACCGGGAATTTGAACATAATTCTGGTCAAATATATCTGTAACGGTCATAACCCCGTTGTCGACCGCTTCCTCCAGAATCGTTGTTACCGATTGAGCACCAATAATGGATAACAATCTGGCCTGACTCTGAAGCTGGGTTTCCAAACTGCTGCTCTGATTCTCAACGATGTAAAACGATCCTCCTGCAATAACGATTAAAAGCACCAGGTTCACAATCAATGCGACCTTGACGCCAATCCTGTCTGTGATGAATTTAAACATCTTTCCCTCCGATGTGCGGGGAGACTTTCCCCTGAAAAGGTTACAGCTTGTACCCAACCCGGACCGCACCCCAGTGCTGGTTCCGAATCATGATGGGAACGGATATATCTGCCATCTTTTCGCCGGTGTCCCGAGCATATTTCTGTAACAAAAACGGTTCCGTATTTCGGGAGGCAGCCAGTCCCGTGCGGTCGTTGAACATGCGTTTCGTCCGATTGTTGAGGATGTCCACATCCTGATTACCGGTCAGCGGCTGGGAGTATTTCGTATTATGTGTTGGAACGTACCCGTTTTTATCAGTGACTACGACAAAAGTGACCCGTTCATCTTTCACCAGATATTTATCAAGAATTTTCTGGAGAACTTCATCGAAAATCGTATCGTACGCCGTATGAAATTTTTGCGGATTGGTATCCTGAACCGGAATGTAAAACGTGTCGAAAAGTTGGCCCAGCGTCAGCCGCCCCGATGTCATCAGCAGATTCATCTGCTCCTCGACTTCCAACTTACAGTCATCCGCGATTTTCTTTGCAACGGCATCAACGCCCTTCAATTCTTGAGCGCCCGTGGTGGGAATCCACATGAAACCCGCACACAGGAAGGTGATGATGACCGGAACAATTAAATGCATGTTTAATCGTTCTCTCATTCTGCACCTCCTGACCGAAGAATATCTGCTCCGGTCGAAAAAAACGTTGGGAACTGACCGATCGGCTGGGGTGCCTGTTCCAATTGGTTCATTCGAACCATGCGACCAGCTCCCAACTTCACACACTAAAAGGCGTACTGAAACATCAGTACAAATTCGTCATTGTCGATATCTGTGCCATCTTCTCTCCGGGCGATGTAATTCAGGTAGAACATCGCGTTGTAATTGAGAAGCTTGAAGTTTATACCGCCGGTAAACCAGCTTTCACCATTGTCATCGACATCGGTGTTGGGGTCCCAGTCATCATAGCGAACGTGAAGTTCCCAGGAATCATTAATGTTGTAGCCGATGTGACCGAAGAAACCGGAGCAGTCCACATCGGAACTGCTGATGGATTCCGTTGTTCCCATGAGGTATTCCCCGGCGAGATAAAGGTGCGTGCCTGTGTACTCGAAATTCGCGCCGTATCGATTCGTATCGAAATCTTCATCTGCGTCCACATTGTAAGCGGAACCGAACCAGCCGAACAGGCCGATATTCAACCCCTTCATTGGTTTGATGTTCGTCTGAATCAAGAAGTCCTTGGCATCGTTGTTATCGCCCCAGTCATTGCCCTTGAGGGATTCAGAGCCGGCGTCCGTCTGGTAGCCGTTGAAGATACCCAGGGTTACATCGAAGAATTCGGTTGTCGTGGTACTCTGTACACCTGTTTGGCGCCACATGGCGGTTTTTAGAGTGGTCAACGGATAATTAATCAAATTCAATCGGGCGGTAGATTTTGGCATGTACAACGTGTAGTTTGGCACAAAACGCCCCATGCTGATCGCTGTGTTGGGGATGTATTTCAGAATCAATTTGGAATCCAGCAGATAGGGGGAGCTGACGGCTTCGGCCTGGACGAAATAGTCGATCTTGTCGGGAATCAACGTGCCGAATAGAAGCAGTCGTGCGCGTTTCGTGTCGAACTCCGATGCAGCATCATCATTGTCATACCATGCGTAATACCCCTGGTAATTGCCGCCGATCTTCAGTGATCCGATTCCAACTTCCACTCCTTCGCCGGCCATGACAGATGCCCCTGAGAAAAACAGAATGACACAGCCAACAACCACGGGAAACAAAACACTCAACCTTCTCATTTCACAACCTCCTTACGTGTTAGTTCGGTTTGAGTCCATAACGCCATCAAATCAAATGCTTGATTTCATTGTTGAATTTGGCTTCCAACGCACGATCCCCAATCTCCCCGGCCAGGATTTTCACCAAGTCCTTTAATCGGTCTTTCGAGGGCGTGCCGCTCTGACACCACGTTTCAATGCTTTCCGCTATAACAAGGTTCGCGATGGGTCCGATTGCATGTGCGAGGGCTATTTTCATTTCCTTTAAAACACCTGCCAGGGGACCTTCGTTCATCAACTTGTTCGGATCCACCGTTGACGGAACTGTTGCGGTGGCGTCTGTTCGAGCAGGAGCTGGCGCTTCAGCAGAGGCTACAGGCGCTGAAAGCACAGCCGCTTTAAGCTCCGGAATCAGCATGCTGGTCGACATATTGACGAGTGGCAAGCTGACGCCTGGCTCACATACGACAACCAGAATCGAGTCCTTTTCAATCGGTTTGATCAATAATAACGACTCTTCATATCGGATTTCGAAATTCGATACCTCCACTCCGGTGGTTTCAGACAGTTTAAATATCCGCCCAAGAAGTGATCCCACTTGTTTCAGTGCTTCATTCCGGAAAAGGCTGGGAAGGTTAGAGCCCAGGATTCCTTTTGCATTGTGATACACAAATGAGCCCAAGACTCCTGGTATCAATTTCAGTTCATTGATCAATGCATCCATAACAACCTCCCTATACCGTAACCCTGTTCACGATCGGTTTTAAGCTGTCGACCACGCCGGTAGGTGATACGGAACTGCTCAATTCAACGCCGACAATGATTTTCGGGCCAAGCAAAACGAGAATTTTCTCGCCGCTTTCCCGGTTCAGAATGATGTGATGCAGTTGCGTGAAACCCATTGTCGTCTTGACGTGCTCCGCCGAGATCGCAATAAATGTCACGACACTTCCGAACTGGTCGCCCTTGACCCCCTGTTTTGACAGGAGTGTTCCATCGCGCGATGCAACCACCAATTTGGTGATCCCTCCGATGGAACTGATCGATTCAACGAGTTGCTCAATCTTGGACATAGAATCCCTCCTCTCGATGTAATCACCTTCATCGAAATGCTTTTTAACTGCCTCACTCTCGTCGGCTATCACCGGAACTTCGTCAGAGATGTCGCCGTCGGCTATCTCCCGATCATCGTCGCGTTCTTCCATGTTTCCCGATATCGATGCATCACGCATCCGCAGGATGTCGATCAACCCGCTGCGGATCAATTGCACAGTCTCCATAGCCGCACCCGGTTCGTTGGATTGAAGATGTTTTTTCGCATCTTTGATCAGGGTATCGAGTTCACCGAGTTCATCGATTTGACTGGGTGTCAGATCATTTTCGGTAAGGATTTCTTGAATCCGATCGATTAGATCGGTCAGTTCCTTTGTTATCCCGTGCATAGTATTATCTGCAGTGGGTTCCCAGTCGGTCCCAGTCAGTCCTGTTTCAAACGGTACCATCACCTCCTGACCCGCATGGCCGGATGCCTGGATCGCTTCCCATATCGTATTAAACAATTGGATTGATGTCAGTGACCGATTGACGGTTTCCGCAGGGACAGGGCGTTGACGCTGTGCCCAATTTTTCAGTTCCTGAGAAGATGACAGGAAAAGAAAGGGTACCGATTGTCCATGTTGGTGCGAACGGGCTTTTTGGAAAAAGGATCTGCCATCAATATCCTCTAAGCGCTCCGCGCAAAGAATGGCATGAACCCGGCTGCGGGATAAATAATCCAATGCCATTTTACCCGATTTTGTGACCTTCACATCGAATCCCCGCTGTGTAAATTCCGCATACAACCGCTTTAATACACTGGGCTGATAATCGGCAATCAGCACAAGATACCGTTTTTTCAGTCCGGTAGTGTTCACGATCATCCAACTCCTCACATCCGACTCACTTCCGACAGTCGTATCTGGATGTCGAAAGACCCTCACTGAGGTGTTGAATGTTGCAAAAATGAAGCCAAGGCTCAGGCCGCTGGAATTCAGCTGTCATCACGAGTCATGGTCAGAATGAAAGGTCAAAATGACCTGCCGGTTCAAAATCGGCCACCCCAGGTGATGCATCCCGGAGCTTATATTTCTTGTTTTCAGTTTAAATCAAGTTAAATCAAACACGATCTGCTATGGTACAAGACTTGCTCACCAATACTCGGGATAGGTTTCCGAGGACTAACCGATGAAGACGCTGTTGATTGTTGATGATGAAAAGCCATTTGTTCTGAGTTTGAAAGACGGTTTTGGATCGTATGATTCCCGTCTGCATGTAGCTGTTGCCTTTAATGGTGAAGAGGCTCTACACTATATCATGCAGCATCCCGTTGATTTAATTTTGCTCGATCTGAAAATGCCGATCATGGATGGATATGAACTGGTGGAGCGCTTGAAATCGACGGGGATCAGTGTTCCAATTATCATTATGACTGCCTATGGAACACCTTTCAGAGAACGATGGGCTAAAGCAGCCGGAACGGTGGCATATCTGGAGAAACCCCTTGATTTCACCGAATTGACCCATCTTCTTGAAACGCATCTCGATCTTTGATGTGATAAATCAAGACATCAGCAAAAAAAAACCTTTGATTCAGAAGGAAAGCGAAGCGAGATCAACGATCGCCGCAGAAATCCACCGCTTCCTCATTCCTCTTCCAATAAAAGGCTGTCCATCAGGCCGTCCAGCGTCTCTCGATCAATGGTTGTAGAATCAGTTAAATCTTTCTGAAGACGGAAATGCTCCCCGGTTTCATCCAATGTAATCTGCAGTTCTGCCTGGAGATTGGTGTCCGGTTGAATATCAGACTGCGAAGATGCGGGTTGCCTGTGGTTTCGAGCGGGTGCTGGTGATTTTTTTCGTGTTGTTTCTGCAAGCAGGACGCTCAGCTGTTTCCGGGCTGATGAGTTTTCATCATCATACATCATCAATATCTTCTGCACCGGACGCAGGAATGATGGATCTAGGATCGACAACTTGTTAAACATTTCTTGTGCCAATCCGGACTGCTGACAGTGGATCAACAAGCACTTTCCAAGTCGGTACAGGTATGTATGCTGCCGGGTTTTTGGCAGATTACGAATTGACCGGACAGAATCCTTGTATATATCCGTATGAAAATAGGCTTTTAATGCCTTTAAATAATACGAAACTGCTTTTTCGAAGTTTCTGGACTCCAATTCGATTTCCGCCAGCATAACATTTAGTTTAAATACAGCTTGTAGTGAAGGAGATAATTTGCTCCATGACGAATCCTGAGCCAGAGTTCGACGCCGGATGGGTTTCTCTGGACTCATTGCCAAACTCCTGATTGCATCCGGTCCATCCATATCATTTTACTTCATCGTTTCCAGGGCTTTTTTCCGCTTATCAATAAACTTCTCCCAAGCGTGCTCGAAAATGGAGATGTCCGCATCGATGCCTTTTGGGATGCGGCTTGAAAAGTTCTCGCGGGCATCTTTCAGTTTATCTTCAAGAATCTTTTCGAGATTGTTTTCACGAATGCCTCGATCGATTTCCGGGCTGTTATATAGAAGAAGTTCGGAGACCATTAGTTTGGCGATCTCGTGAAGTTTCAGAACCTGAGTTGCCGTATCAGCTCCAGCTTTCAATCGATACCCCGGCCGAAACCGTATCCGGATTTTTGCCGGTATTTTCATCGCATCACCCGATGCCGGGTTTCTGCCGATTCGCTTTTGTGATTTGACGGCTTTAAATGTTCCGAAGCCATGGATCCGGCAATCCCGCTCCGCAGCCAGTTCAAGGGCGACGAGATCGATCAATGTGTCGATCATCGCTTTGGTTTTTGCAGCGGGAACTCCAATCCGATCACTGATCGCGTCAATGATGTCCTTTTGTGTGAGCATGGATCACTCCTTTCATTATTTCAATCCGAGATCATCCTGCACTTTTGCCAGAACCATCCGCGTGATGGCCTGGAACGTTTCGATGACGCCTTTACCATCCACAGCCACAGCTTCGAAATCGGGAAATCTCAAATAATTCAGATCGATCCGCATTTCGGCAAGGTCCATCGCGTTGGGTAGATCCCGTTTGTTGTATTGAATCACCATCGGAATCTGCCGCACTTCGAGACCATACACCTGGAGATTCCGCTTCAGATCATCAAAACTTTCCTCGTTGGCCATCCGACGAGCAGGGTGCGAATCCGCTACAAACACAACCCCGTCCGCACCTTTCAGAATAATTTTCCGACTCTCTTCATAAAATACCTGCCCCGGAACCGTAAACATATGAAACCGTAAATCGAATCCTCCAACTTGTTTCATTGCCATCGGAAGAAAGTCGAAAAAGAGTGTTCGATCGGTTTCCGTCGCCAAAGAGACCAGATCCCCACGATATTGTGGATGTGCTTTCTTGTGGATGAACTGCATGTTCGTTGTTTTACCACCCAGACCGGGTCCATAAAACACAATTTTTCCGACAATTTCCTTGTCCTTGATCCGCACCTTCGGCATAAATCGACCCCTTATCCCATGTGTTCGATCTCGCGACGACAGACAAGAAGGAGTTCCCGACACTGATCAAAAGGAAGTCCCGTGACTGCCCGGATTTCTTCTGCAGTACTGCTCAGCAACTTTTTCCGGTCCGTTATTCCGATCTCAAGAAGCGCTTGGATCATCCAACCCTGAACGACAGGAGAAGCAATCAACTGAAGGATCATCGAATTCGACGCCCGTTCCGAATCGAACAGATCCATCAACCCCCGATCATGGTCTTCATTCGGCAGACTTTTCGTCAATTGTTCGTAAGCCCTGACAAACTGGATCCGGTCTGCCGACAGCAGATTGCCCGTTTCCTGGGCCTGATTCAAAATTGCTTTCAACGACGCAAACGCTTTTTCCAAATCCGAAAATCCCATGGTCTCAGCCGACCGACGTAGCGGACGGATCGATGCCAACAACGCTGCAAACAGCTTCGGTGAATTGTTCCCGCCGATCACCGATTTGAAACCCACAATCAAAGGCTCGATATACCCATCAAGAATATCAAAGAACAACCGGTTTAAAATCTGCCGGTCTTCCTCTGCATATTGATGATCATACACAGCATCTCCCTCTTGATAGTCCGCAAAAACATTGATTTCTGCGAATTCACTGAGAACACGATCGATATTCAATCCTTCCACTGACACCTCGTCCCGCGGTTTCGTTGCGGCAGATGTCAATCCGTTCACTGAGCCAGCCAATGTCTCGATCGTCTCCCGATACGCATCGAGTGAAGCGATCATCTTCATCAAATCCATCGCCGATCGGGATAACGAACGACGGGATAACTCATCACGCAGATCATCCGCGTTGAATTCGTTGGCAAAATACCTCAACTCCAGTTCCTCCAGAATATCCGTGAGTTTTTTAATCAACGGTCTCAGCGTCGTAACGATATAATCGTCCGGTTCATGCGGTCCGCTCCCACTGGCGGAAGCGAGCCGATCACTATATTCTACCTGGAGTCGTTGCACAATTTCCGGTGAATCGTCGCTTCGCCGTTTCAATCGAGTCAGGAACGTTTTTAAATCATCGATGGATACTCGTTTCAAGAATCACCTGCCTGATGTTGATGTCCTTGATCGTCATACTCAGCCAAGACGCTGTTCAGCAATCTTTGTACCATAATAATGGGATTCGGGTGCCATCCTGAATAAGGGCTTTTTGACGGTTTTTTCAGTCACGTACGCAAAGTGAACCGGTAAAAGTGACCTTAAGGGTCATTTTGAGCCGATTGGTTTATCGGTGGCGGCACATTCGCGGCACAAGAAAGCGGCGTCCATTTTGCATACTGTCGAAATGGCAGAATGTCGGCTTGCGGAGGATGCGGAGACGGCCATGCGCGTAATCATTTGTTCGAAAGACATTGAAGCGATTGACGTGATTCGGAAAATCGTAAACGATCTCCGTTTCGATGTCATTGTCTGTGCCAATGGACCGGAGAATATCTGCGGGGATGGAATCGCCGAAATTGACCTGGCGATTTGTGATATCGATCATGAGCAAAACGGAGAGGGTATCGGGCATCTGATTGCCCAGGGCATTCCTGTTATCGGGTTGAGGGACGCCGCCAATCCGTGGACAAATGCACAACCGGTGTTACAAGTGATCGTCAAACCGGTTGATGGAGATGAGAGAGACCGATTGAAGCAAGCGATTTCGGGAGTATCGCGGATAAATAAAATTCTGAAAGCCAGCCGTTTTCACCGGAAACTTTTGGACAGCATTCCGGATGTCGTGATGGTTATCGATAATGACTATCGAGTTGCCAGGATGAACCGGTCCATGGTCGTACACCTTTCCGGACCGGGGAAAACGATCGATAGTGGCACATATCGTGCGCTACTGGGTAGAAAATGCTATGAAATCATGTTCGATCGACCGAAACCATGCAATTTCTACGGTGACCCGTGCCCGATGCAGGCGATTCTTGCTGGATCTACGCTATCGGAGTCCATCATTACCTGCGCCGACCGGCATTACCAGGTGACGATGACCCCGCTTTTCGAAATCGATGAATCTCCAGCGTTTTTTGTCGAAGTTATCCGGGATATCACCGTGCGAACCCGGACGCTTCGAGGTATTGAGCAGAGGTATCTTTTCGAGCAAATCCTGGCCCGGGCTGGAGCTGAAATGATTCAGAGTGCGGTTTTAAAGACCCCCATGGACGGGGTTGATCGGGCGGTGGATCGCGTTGCTGAATTTATCCATGCGGATCAATGGTATATTTCGATGAGTCGATATCCCTTCACCACATGGGAAACTGAATACATGCAGGAACCGGGCAATCCAGATCGGACGGTCGAATCATTTGTGTTGCCCGAGGCTCTGATCCAGTGGCCGGTTTTTAGGCAGCGCCTTCTCGAAGAAGGTCGGATATTGCATGTTCCAGATTTAGCCCAACGCCCGGCGGATGATGTTCCGACGTGCCTTGCTGGACAGCCTGTGCGCTCATTGCTGATGATACCGATTATGCACAAAGACGGGATCGTTCGTATATTGGGAATGACCGCTCAAAATACCCAATTTGATTGGCCAGCAGATATTTTGACGATCCTGAGAGTCTTCGGCGACAGCGTCAGTCATGCAATTGAACGGAATATGAATGCCATCGAACTTCGCCACGAAGAAGAACGATATCGAAGGCTGACCGAAAACCTCCCGGATATGATCTGGCGTGTCCGGAATGACGGCATTGTGGAATATGTGAATCCTGCAATTCAGGCTATCCTGGGATTTGATCGGAATCGTGTTACCGGGTCACCGATTGCCAGTTATCTTGAAACACCTGTTCTCGATCGCATTCAACATTTTCTCCACCGGATGAGCATTACACCGCAATCACCCCGGTACATCCGATTCCGAGAAGATCTTCGTCACCAGGATGGACGTATGATTCCCTGTGAAATCGGGATCACTTGGGATCGAAACGAGTTTGGCACCATCAAGGCGTTTGAAGGCATCGTACGCGATCTGTCAGAAATTCAGCAGGCAGAAAAGGAAAAAGCGCAACTTCAGCACCGGTTCTACCAATCCCAACGCATGGAAGCCATCGGCAGCTTGGCGTCCGGGATCGCTCATGAAATTAACAATCCCATCGGGATTATCATCGGTTTCGCCGAGTTTCTGATAGACTCTTCCGATCTGCCGGATCAGCAGATCGAGAACATCCGTCTGATTCATCAGGAAGCCATTCGTATCAAGGAAATTACACAACGTTTGCTGGATTATGCTCGCTCCGGCCATATGGAAATGAAGCCGATGGATATCAATCAGCCCATCGCTGATTGCATTAAATTGATTGACCATGCTTTCAAGCAGCGCCGTATCCGCGTCCTCGCGCACCTAACTCCCAGCGTTCCCCACATCATCGGTTGCGCGAATGCCATCAAACAAGTTGTCATGAATTTGCTAATCAATGCGATGGAAGCAATCCCGAAAAATATTCCCGGTGTTATCGCTGTTCGCACGATTCCGACGGAGTCTCGCGGCGTGCGCGTTGAAATCGCAGACAACGGTGTCGGTATCGCCGACGAGTTGAAGGACAAGATATTCATGCCTTTCTTTTCAGGCAAGGAAAAAGGCTCTGGTCTGGGATTGTCCATTTCCTCAACGATTATTGAGCAGCACCAGGGTTTTTTATCTTGTACCAGCAAACCGGGGGCCGGAACGACATTCATTATCGAGCTGCCGGCTGCTGAAACGGATGCCGTCGAAGCTGGAGGGGGAGAACGATGATGGACCATCGGATTCACGAAGATGCACCAACTATCCTATTCGTCGAAGATGAGCCCAATATGAGAAATCTCGTTGAAAAAGTCTTCATCGAAAAAGGATATCATATCCTGACGGCTCCCCATGGCATCGCAGCCATGGAAATTCTGGTCAATACGACACCGGATTTGATCGTTTCCGATATCATGATGCCTGAAATGAACGGAATCGAACTCTTCAAAGCCGTGCAGGAAAGATTTGGCGATAATCGACCCGTTTTCATGTTCCTGACAGCGAAGAACGATGAAGATGATATCGTATCAGGGTTTTCACTGGGAGTTGAAGATTATATCACCAAGCCGGTTTCGATCCGCCAGTTGGCGGTCAAAATCGAAGCACGGATCAAGCAGATACAAGCGCAGAAAAAAACTCTGACCACCGGCTTGAGAGGCAATTTAAAAGATCAGGGGATTGCGGACATCATTCAGTTTATTGAGTTGGCAGAACATACTGGTCGACTGAGTATCGAATTTCGTGGCCATGAAGGTCAAATCCAATTCCGGGACGGCCAAATTGTCTGGGCGGATTTTTCTCCTCTATCAGGACTTGACGCGGTGTATACTCTCATTGCGCTAGATTCAGGGGCATTCTATTTCGATCATACCGAGAATATCGTGAAAAACGATCGGATCAAAGCCAGCAACTATGCGTTGATCCTGGAAGCGATGAAGCGAATCGACGAGCAGGGGAGAGATCGTATTCTGGAGCCGGTCCTGGATAAAGCGCATTTGTTTGCATCTACTGAAGCGAATCGGTTGGAGGTGATGACCCAGATGACTGATACGGTTCCCATGGCGGTCATTCCTGACCCCGTCTTCGATGGTTTATCTGAGCAACCGGTTCCTGCGCCGGAATCTCTCAAGCAATCGGAACCGGTGCTGCAGAATGGAGTAGATCGAATCGGGGATACGCAGCGGATGCGTGCCGTCCTTGGGAAGCAGCCAGGCGGTAAACCTGAAAGCGAGTCCAATGGTAACCATGTGATAGAACCGGTTGGCGAGACGGCAGCAGAGCCTGTTCTTATGTCCTTACCGCTGATACAGATGCCGGATTGGGTCCAATCGATCGATTTCGAAGCAATTGCCGATCGGGTGTCTGAATTGGAAAATGGTGACTTATTCGGCCGCTGGGTCACCGAGGACAAGCGTGAAGAGATTCTTAATCACTTTCTCGTTGAACCAGGATGTATGGTTTGTGCGGAATCTGCAGTCATGATTCGTGTGTTTCGGGTGCTGTCTGAGATGTTTTTCATTCCGGGTTCAGATAATTGTGCGATCCCGATGATCGGGTTTGAAGCGAGTTGGAATAAAACGTTCCGGTTGATCGGAATTCCATGGGATCGTATTGACCAAATTCCCCGCGAATTCCGAGGTGTTCCGTCTATCATCCTGTTTACGGAAGAAACAACGTCAGATGATGTAAACCGGTTGATTTCCGCATTTCGACAATCGCCCGCAGGGTCTATTGTCATCACCGGTACGCTGCCGGATTGGGATCAGAATCTGAAGCAATGGATTTCGGAGCAAACTATCCCACGTGTTGAAGGCAATATGGGAACATGGTTGGGTTTGCTGATTGTCTTGGGCAAATGCCTGCGGAGTTTTACCAGACCATGATGGTCAAAATGAAAAGACATTACGATTCATTGGCGATCGATCCGGAATTGTTGCTTGCAAACAATCGATCGGATTGTATCTGAGATCCATCGAGTAGAGTCACGAAAAATTTACTCCCTATTCCCGGTTGCGATTCCACCCGGATTGATCCGTGCATGCGTTGAACCGCTCGCTGCACGATCGTCAATCCAATTCCGGACCCTTCGAACTCTTCCCTGGGATGGAGTCGCTTGAATGTTTCGAAAATCATCCCGATATAATCGTTCTCTATTCCAATCCCGTTGTCCGACACAACGATTTCAATTCGGTCAGACTCCTTACGGCTCCAACTGATGCGCACTTTTTTTCGTTGCGATCGATTGAATTTGAAGCCATTGGTAACCAGATTGGACAAGACCTGAACCAGAAGAATCGGATCACCCAGAACCACGGGCCATTCGACCGGAAGATCCAGCTCCCCATCCAAGTTCTGGATACGCCGGAACACGTCGGGAACAATTGTTTTCACATGAATTGATCTCAACGTGTGCGAGGTGCCGGATACCCGTGATATTTCAAGCATACCATCGATGGTTTTCCGAAGATTTTCCAGCGCATTCCGCGCTCCCTGGAAGTATTGCTTCTGCTGAACGGATAGGTGCACGGCCAGATCGTCTTCAAGGAGCGTGATCAACGAATACGCACTGCGGACAGGTGATTTTAGTTCGTGGGATACGGCGAATGCATACCGGGAAAGCTCTTTATTGGCTGCCTGAAGATCCTGTGTTTTTTCGATCAATGCCTGCTTTGCCGCTTCGGCCGCTAATTTCGCGTTTCGTGTTTCTGTGATATCCCGGACAGCTGAAAGAATATGAGGCTCTCCATCATAGAAAATCGTGCTGCTTTTAACTTCGACAAAAACAACCGAACCGTCTTTTCTGAGATCCATCATTTCGTAGATCCGGGGTTCGTAGTCCGTGTACGTCATTTCGCGCCGGGATTTCATGTGGTTATGATACGATGGATGTACGAAATGCAGGATGTTCCGGCCAGTGACTTCGCTCAGAGAATCGTACCCGTGGAGTGACAGCCATTGCTGATTGGCATCGACTAAAATGCCGTTTTTTAATATGCTGAGTGCCTCCAGCGAGTCCGTGAATACGAGACGATAGCGACTTTCGCTGTCACGGAGGTCGCGCTCCATTCGTTTCCGACTGGTAATATCGCGGGATGCTGAAACAAGGTAAGCTGGCTTGCCGGTATCGTCCAAGTGGAGTGATACATCGGATTCGACGATCATTTCCGAACCATCTTTTCGGAACATCACTAACTCCAAGCGTTGGGTGATCGGTTTACGGCTGGGGTCGGGAGGAAGTGTCATCAGCTTATCCACCAGTGTCTGACGAACCAACTTCAGAGATTCCGGCGTCACACTCTCAGAAAACGGAATCATCATGGCTTCTTCGACGGTATATCCCCTTTGCCAGTACACCGATGGGCTGATATAGAGCCGATTTAAATCAATATCCATGATGGATAGAACATCCGGGATTTTGCTTTCAACCAACTCGAAAAACGGCAGTTTTCGCTCGATCGCCGTCAACTTGGACCGGTATGCATTCAACTCGGATTTCAGTTGACCGATCATATCGGATTCGGGTTGACCTTTGTTGGAGAAGCTGTTGTTCATTGCCTTGTTGCCCACACCCACTTTCACCTTAGGGCTTCACGGATCAATTGTCGAGAGCCGGTGATGAAAAATCTTTGAACGGTTATCGCTGGTATTTTTTTTATTTAGATCGGATCAGTATAGTATTAGAGAGAGAAGGAGAGGTTGGAGTGAGACAAGACAGTATGAACGTATTCCCTGCACTACTGGCGGGGTTCTTGATAGTAGCTCGTCAACGGATTATCTGGAGTGATCCGTTTGTGCGGTCGATCCTGGCGTTGCCGGATCCTGATGGTAATAATGATTATCCGGAGGATGCGCTGCAATGGACGGAGCCAGGCCGGACTCTCGGGCGGATTCTGGCTGAACAGATACGGCCTGAAAACAATGAATCCGCCGGGAACGGCATCTGCGAAGATTCCGTTGTGATTGGCGAGAGATCATTCGCGGTCCGGATCAAGCGAATTGAACTGACTGGACAGACGATGACGGTGATTGCGATTCAGGCAGAGGTGAAAAAGGAGATCCATCAGATGAATCATGATCTGAAGGGATCGATTCGTGGTTTGAACACGATGATCGGCTGGATCGATGAAGAGTGTCAAAAGTTAAATGGAGGTCCAGAACTGAATGAATATATGCGCGTGATGAAGCAGACAGTGCATGAATTGAACCATCGTATCGATTGGATGATTCACAGATTGTTCGCTTGGCAGGAGGGGGATTTTTGATGTCGGGTAACCGGAATCCGTTGTTGATTGTCGAGAATGATCCCACGGATATTATGATTTTTAAACGAGCGCTCAATGATCTCCGGTACACCTTCCCCGTCGATTTTGCAGCTGATGGCAATGAGGCCCTGCGGTATCTTGAAGACCCAGAGCGGATTAAGCCATGGTTGATATTTCTCGATTTGAACACGCCGAGGATGAATGGTCTCGAAATGCTTGAACGGTTGAGGAAGATCCAGCGCACACACTGGATCCCTATCGTCGTCGTTTCGACATCGGAAAATCCCGATGATATCAATTGCTGCCTGGATCGAGGTGCCTGCGGGTATTTATTGAAGGAATTCGAATACACTGATTTCAAGGAATCTGTCCGGACAGCGGTCGAATACTGGGCACGATGCCGGACACCCTCTCGTTGCGACACCTTAGCGTTACGATAGTGAATGAAGGTCGATAATGGCAACTCAATCCATAAGCGTTTTGATGATCGAAGACAATCTGCTGGATCAGAAAGCGTTCCAGCGCTATCTTCAGCAATCGGACAGCACCATTCATTGCACCTTTGCCAATTCGCTGATGGAAGGAATTGCATGTTTAGAGAATCAGCTCTTCGATGTGATACTCATCGACTATCAATTAGGAGATGGCACTGCTCTGGATTTCCTGAAGCTACATAAAGGTTTTCCGGTGATTGTTATTACCGGAATGGGGAACGAAGAAATCGCCATTGCGGCGATGAAGATGGGGGCTTGCGATTACCTGATCAAAGATGTCCATTCCAATTATCTGAAAGTGATCCCGGTAACATTGGAAAATGCCTTGCAACGGTGGAGGGACAACCAACTTCGGAAATTGCTGTCTCACACGGTTGCAAGTCTCAGTGACGCCGTGTTCATTACCGATATCAAGGATGATGTTATCTATGTCAATCCCGCCTTTACAACCATTTATGGGTATGTATCTGAAGAGGTCATCGGAAAACCGGCGCACGTGATCTGGCAGAGCAAACGAGATAACGACCAAAGCATTGAATGCGTCATGCGGCGCACCAGTGTTGACTGGACGGGACGAGTGTTTCATTTGCGTAAAAACGGTGTTCCGTTCCTGGCACAAATTTCCCGATCCGCCGTCAGAGATCAGACCGGGATGGTTTTCGCTGTAGTCGGTATTACTCGAGACGTTACCGAACAAACCAGCATCGAAGTCGAGCGCGAACGGTTGCTTCAGGACATCCAGTCGACACTGCACCGGTTTCAACGGTTGAGAATGTCTGTACCCATAAATTGTGATGCGGTGACACTGGAGGATATCGGCGTGTACTGGAAGGCCGTCGAGCGATTCCTCGAAAAAACCGATTCGTTCGCAGGCAATCCCGAACCGGATCACTCCGAGGCAGAGAATGATGCCGATGGCAAGGAACACCCATGAATTTCGATATCAGGGTATGCGAATCAGATTTGTGGAAATACTTGTCAAACATTCGTATCGGCGTTGCCCGCATCGATTTCAAAGAGCAGTCGGTGACTTTGTGCAATTCACTTTCCCGGAAAATGATGGATTCGATTCCAGCGAGCGACTGGTTCACGTATCTCGGAGGGTTTGTTTCGTCTGCGGATGGCGATGAAGCGACGCCGTTCTTGGGAAGCAGGAAGAACATAGTTCATGAAAACTACCTGCTGTCCATGCACACCATCCGGGATACGGATCAGTCTGCATGGATATTTTTGCATGATGTCACCGATAGGGTCCGACTCGAATCAATTGCCGAAGCAGTCAATATCATGGATAATATTGGCTTCATTTTTTCCGGTATTCGTCACGAAATAGGCAATCCGATCAATACAATCAAGATGACCATGAGCGTTCTGAAAAAAAACCTCGACAACCTCACCCGCGACAAAATTTCCAGTTATGTCGATCGCACACTGGAGGAAGTTCTGCGGCTGGAAGAATTGCTGCAATCATTAAAAAGCTACAACATGTTCGATAAACCGAAACCCAGAAATGTTAACATGCAGGCGTTTATCAATAAGTTCATCTCGTTGGTTGAACAGGATTTTTGTACGGAAGGTGTCAGTATCAAAGTTTCTACAACCGATGATTTATGGGCGTTTGTCGATCCCCGAGGGTTACAGCAGGTATTGCTGAATGTATCCAACAATGCGTTCGATGCGTTGCGGGTTACTGAAAACCCTGTTATTACGCTGACGCTGTATCGATTTGTGAACCAGGTGTGCATCAAGTTGACGGATAACGGGTGCGGGATTCCTGATAGCCAAATGAATGAACTTTTTCAGCCGTTCTATACGACGAAAGCGAAAGGAACAGGATTGGGTCTGGTCATATCGAAGAAAATACTGCGAACGATGAATTGCACAATCAAGATTCACAGTCAACCGCATCGTGGAACGAGCGTGATTATCGGTATGCCGCTGGGAGCGCCGAATGAGTGAGGTGGCAGCCATCCGAACGCTGCTAATTATCGATGATGACCCCATTTTATGTGACCTGGTCAGGGATCATTTCTCATCGACATCCTGTCACGTGTTGACAGCCCATGATGGACGGAGCGGATTGGATCAGTGCAGTCGATTCCGGATCGACATCGTATTGCTTGACCAAAAATTGCCGGATGGTGATGGGCATTTGCTATGTTCTAAAATCTTAAAATGCAACGAGCATACAAAGATCATCTTCATCACAGGATATTCCAGTTTTGATAATGCGGTTCGAGCAGTTAAAGCGGGAGCCTTTGATTATGTATCAAAGCCGTTCGAACTCGAGGAACTCGAACTGGCTGTAGAAAAAGCGCTTCAGCATACCCGTCTTGAAAAAATCGAGGAATTCCAGTCTTATCAGATGCGTCGGCAAACCGAAGATCTCCAACTTGTCGGAGAACATCCTGCGTTTCGTTACATCGAAAAACTGATGGATGTTGCTGCCCGATCCGATGTGCCGGTCCTGATCACAGGAGAGACCGGTACGGGTAAATCGGTGATCGCGAAAAAAATACATTATTCAGGAGCTTGTCAGCAGCACCCGTTTATCGCAATCAACTGCAATTCGTTGCCGGATCATCTTTTCGAAGCCGAGTTGTTCGGGTATGAGCGGGGCGCTTTCACGGATGCGCAGAAAGCGCGAAAAGGTATTTTCGCGATGGCTGACGGCGGCAGTCTCTTGCTGGATGAAATCGGCTGCATGCCGATGCATCTTCAGTCGAAACTGCTGACGGTTCTGGATGAGCGCAAATTCAAACGGCTCGGAGGAGATCAGTTTGTCAATGTAACAGTCCGGATCCTTGCGGCAACCAACGCCGATCTGAAGAAATGCATTGGTGAGAAGATTTTTCGAGAAGATCTGTTCTATCGTCTCAACGTCATTCGGATTCATGTGCCTCCTCTGAGGGAGCGGATCGAAGACCTGCCAATGCTGGTCATGCACTTACTCGAGAAGATGGGTATGCGCGGAATCGATGATTTCGAACCGTCGGAATGGAACGCATTGAAAGCGTATTCCTGGCCAGGTAACATCCGGGAACTCAAGAACATTTTAGAGCGCGCCGTCATTTTTCAGGAAGACGGGAAGATACGTCCTTCGGTCTTGCTACAGCATTCAGCCGGAGCGTTCGATTACCGAATGTCAACGGAAACGATTTGTGCCGATTCGACTAGACCGGTTGTTGCAGCGGCGATTCCGG
>JAFGMN010000050.1 GCA_016927515.1 candidate division CSSED10-310 bacterium
CAAAACCAGAAGAAGTGCCAGGAAACCGTACGATAAAAGATGCGGGCGCAAAAAGGCTCGGAAAGCAATTCCCGGCGCCGCGCAGGACATCAGCAGGACAATCCATGGCACGGACAGGCCCATGTGATACCCGGTATGGAACAGCAAGAACGCACCGAGTGAGATCGACACCGATTTGGCAACAATGAGGAAATCGAAATCCAGGATCCGGTAAGCTAGATACAGACCCGCCTGAGCCGCCCATTCATGGGTGATCCAAGGTGTTCCTGCAGCAGTCGTCGAAAAGATGTCATGCCGGGGGATGGAACCGTTATCGATGATCCACCGGCCAGTCGCTAAATGATAATACACATCGAAACTTTCCACGGGAAACATCATCAAGGCAAACCAGCAGATCGCTACCAGTAACCCGGCGGTAATCACCTTCCATGTAACGCGCCGGGAAACGGCACATGCAGAAACATCCGTCATCGCAGCTGAAGGCGGCACCGGACTCAATTACTCCTGACCACCTCCGGGCTTTAACAACCCGGTGGACGACGGCCGGATGACACGGCGCATGAACGGAATGATCCCCTTTCGATATTCCATGAACTCCTTTTCTGCCAGTTCCAGCGTGGATTGCCACGCGGAAGCGAATCCCGGAGCATTCTGGAACATTTTCTGAAGAGCCCGATCATAGATATGCAGCAATTCCAGCTCGCGGCGGCCGGGTTTTTCGCGGAGAATATGGATTGTGCTCTGCAGATTGGCAAGCCGTTCTTTCGCTTCATCAAATGCCGCTTTTCGATTGGCAGTGGCTTCGGCATCCAACTCCATTTTCAGCTGGAGTTGTTCTTTCAACAGCCGCATGTCCATTTTGAGTTTTCTCATCTGTAACCAGCCGGATACCCACACGGCCGCAGCCAGACAAACACCGACCGCAAGCCCCAGAACAAATGGATGAGCAGCATATTCAGCCATGATCGCCTCCAGCAAACAATCGCCCGTCCCCGTTGCATCCGGGGTAATTAAAATACTATATCAGAATACCAGGAGGTTCGTCATGTCCACTCGGATGTTCGCGTATGGATCCAATTTATGTCTTCCCCGCCTGTGTTCCCGGATCGGATCAGTACAGTATGTGTGCATCGGCCGGTTGATCGGGTATCGGTTTCGCTGGCATAAGGCCGGCGATGACGGTTCCGGAAAGGGGGATGCGTTTTATACTGGCGTTTCCTCGGATTGCACATGGGGAGCTGTTTTTGAATGCCGGTCGGAAGCAATGGCCGAACTCGACATCATTGAAGGCGTCGGATCGGGGTATGACCGTGTGGATGTGCCAGTTGAAACGAAGCGAGGCGTTCTTGGGGCTTCAGCGTATCTGGCAATACCGGCAACCATCGAGCCGAATGCGCTTCCGTACGACTGGTATCAGACATTGGTTCTATTGGGAGCACTCAGCATGGATTTTCCGGCGAAGTATGTAGCGGAGCTTGCTTCCACGCCCTGCATAGCGGATCCGGATCGGTCGCGGTGGCTGATGCACATGAACGTCGTGGGCAGTGCCATCCGCCCCGACGTCTTCCTCCATTCTGGCAACCCGATGGAACACCCTTTCGCAACTGATCGATGTGACATGACCGGAACGGACGAATGCCGATGACCCTTGACGAGTTCTTCTCCCGGAACCCAGTGCCGGAACCCTGGCAGGAAGGCGATAACATCCCGTGGCATGAGCCGGAATTCAGTCGCCGGATGTTGCGGGAGCATTATTGCCAGGATCATGATCGTGCATCCCGCCGCTATCCCATTATCGACGCCCATGTCGCCTGGATCGATCGCGTGCTTTTGCATTCTCGCCCTTCACGAATCCTGGATCTGGGCTGCGGCCCCGGTTTTTATAGCTCTCGCCTGGCTGCTCTTGGCCATCCGGTCACCGGCATCGATTACTCACCCGCATCGATTGCTTCAGCTCGAGAATCAACAACCGCCGAACCGTTCGCATCGCCGGTCGCTCCATGCCGGTACTTTCATGCGGATATCCGGTCTTTATCCGATTACCGGCAAACAGCACCTCCGTACGACTTGATCATGATGCTTTATGGCGAAATCAATGTGTTCAACCCAGCGGATGCGCGGACCATCGTGCAACGCTGTTCCCGGGCCTTGGCTCCGGGCGGACTGCTGTTGCTCGAGCCGCAGACATACGATGCCGTCCGGGACACCGGGCTTCAGCCCGCGTTCTGGTCCCAGGCCGCCGCCAATGTGTGGTCTGATTCGCCTCATTTTTTGTTGGAGGAGTATTTCTGGAACAGCCGGCTGGAAGCGAGCACGATCCGGTATTTCGTTCTCGATCCGATTACATCGCTCGTGACGCCGTATGCCCAGACCTTCCAGGCATGGTCAACCAAAGCAATCGATAACCTGTTGGTGTCAGCAGGATTCGACGATCTGCGTTTTTATCCTCGTCTCGCCGGAGTCATGGATGAGACCGGCGACGATCTCATGGCCGTTGTCGCCCGGTTCAGAGGGGATCAGCACAGGCTCCCGAACCCAGAGCGGTAAGGAATATCTGCTGGGCATCCCCTGCCGTCACCTCGTCATCCCCGTTGCAATCCGCGGCACACGCCTGCTCGTATGTCGGGGAAACACTTCCCAATGCGATCAGAAATGCCATTTGTGCATCACCGGCCGTCACAGCATCATTGAAATCAACGTCGCCATGATGGATACACGCTGCCGGTGTCGGTGTTGCCGGAGTGCAGGGTATTGTGTAACTGACGGTCACGTCGTCAATGTTCCATCCGCAGTAAACGACTGAACTGTCGGTCGTTCCCATGACCCACCGGATTCTGACATCCGCAGACCCGGCCGCGACCGATGAAATGTCGTATGCCGCATAACTCCACAGGTTTGGAGCGATTGATCCACCGATATGATCCCATATCGGTGTCCAGGTCGTTCCCCCATCCGTGGAAACCCGCACAGCCGCATGATCCCACGACGCACTCTCAATACCCAGCCAGTGATAATACTCAAGATACACGGCGTTCGCCCCACTACAGTCAATGGGCTGTGTTGTACAGCATGTTTCGGGCATATTGTTCGTATACGCCCCATTCAGGTTATACCCGACAACATGCGATCCGGTGATTCCGCCAGTGGGGTCACCAGACGCTCCCTGGGGAACACCCCAGGCCCATTGATTCTCTGTCGACCACCCGGGATCGGAATCCATGGTCGCTTCCAATAACACGACTCGCTGCCATGTTGTGAACGAGTAATATCCACCACTGTTATCATCAATGGCCACGTTGCCGGCACCGTCCTGGCTCTCCACAAAAAAAACATACTCCGAACACATCGCGAGCCCGTCGATGAGCACATTGTGATCCGTGGTCAACTCCTGATCCCCCGCCGTACCGGTGGGTGATCCCAGCCCGTAATGAACGATGGAACTCGCCGGTTCATCGGTCTGCCAGGCAATGACGGCCTCGCTGTCGCTTACCGTCAGAACCGTCACGTCGGATATGGCGGGAAGCGCGCAATCCACGTCTGCGGATGCCTCCGCCATCAGGGGTGAATACGTTCCCGTGATCGTATCGCCGTGATTGATGGACAGGAGATTATCGCCGGGTTGCGGGGGGGTGACTGTGAGTC
>JAFGMN010000051.1 GCA_016927515.1 candidate division CSSED10-310 bacterium
CGGCGGATCCCGATGCCTGGCCCGGCCCCTGGATCCCCGGCGAAACCCGGGTCCCCGTGGTCGACCCGTTCGTCTGGCCCGCGACCGGTACGTCCGCCTCCGGCATCCTGTGGTACGCCGCCCTGACCGTTCCCGATATCTCCGCCCTATACGGCGAATACGATATCGCGAGCTTCGGCTGGGAATGACTTGCACTGCATGTCCAAATCCGCAGTAAACCGGGGCACATGTCGCCAGTGGTCACAAGATGGGAACAATGAATGCGGTCAAGGGCAAAGGCAGAGGCAAAGGTAGGGGCAAGGGCAGGGAAAGGGGTACGGAGAGATTGATTACTCAGCAGATTCCTTTCGAATGCTCAATTTACGCATGCGCGCACGCAATGTGCTTCGATTCATGCCGAGTATTTCGGCTGCACTGTCGCGTCCACTGACTTTCCAGCCCACACGATTCAAAACCCGAATGATATACTCTTTTTCAACTTCCTCGAGAGTCCGACCGGTCCATAATCCATCGTGAACCTGCGTCTTCAGATCATCCGCCAGACGCAACTTCGGACCCGATGAATTGATCACCGCACGTTCCAGAACATTCTCCAGTTCACGCACATTGCCAGGCCAAGAATAATGCATCAATGCATCCATTACATGAACCGGAATAGTTTCGATCTTTTTCCCCATTCTTTTTGTAATTATGGCTATAAAATGCTTCACAAGCATCGGTATATCTTCCCGGCGATCCCGTAGCGGCGGGATGGTGATAGGAAACACATTCAATCGATACCACAGATCCTTACGGAATCGTCCCTTGCGTACTTCATCCTCAAGATTGCGGTTCGTGGCGGCAATCAAACGGGCATCAACCTTTTTCGTCCCTGTACTGCCGAGACGTTCAAACCGACCGCTCTCGATAACCTGGAGTAGTTTCGGTTGAAGTTCCAGCGGGAGTTCCCCGATTTCATCCAAAAAGAGCGTTGCGCCGTCGGCAATCTCGAAACGACCCGGCTGCTGGGAATGCGCACCGGTGAACGCGCCTTTCTCATGACCAAACAACTCATTTTCAATCAGATTCGATGGCAACACCGCACAGTTTACCTTCACCAACGCGCGATGCTTCCTCAAACTCAGATGATGAATTGCACGTGCGACCAGTTCCTTTCCGGTCCCGGTTTCACCGAGAATCAACACATGCGTATCCGTCCGAGCAATCTGTTCGATCTTGTAGAACACGTATTTGATCGCAGGGCTGCAACCGATGATATTTTCATAATTGAATGTGAGTTTGATTTCATCCTGGAGATAGGCCCGTTCCGCTTCAAGTTGATCTTTTAACGCCTGAATTTCTGCGGTGCGCTGAGCAACGATTTCTTCCAGACGCCGTGCGTGAACCTCCCGATCGGTCACATCCTGGATGGCCAGCAGAATCCATTGGGTTCGCATTGTCTCAGTAAAAATTCTCCGGGCATTCAAATGCATGATCTTCCGTCCGATTCGTTCGAAAGGATGATCCACTTCGAAATCATCGATTTCCTTATCACAACTCACCACTTGTTTGAGCAGCTCTCTCAAGGCCGGAATATTCCACTGCCGATTACCCAGGGAAAAAATCGGCGCGTTTTCGGTTTCATCTTTTCTGACATCAAACATTTCGTAAAATGATCGATTCGCTGCAACAACCGTCAGATCCGAATCAAGAATAATCAGGGGCTCACGAACAGCATTTAACACACTGGGCAATTTTTGCTTCAGCAGGTTCATCGAATTTTATTTTATCACAGCAATCCATTTTCTGCTAGATTCACATCAATAGCCCACGGTACCCGTACAACACGAACGGGCTGCGGTCATGCATCCATTCACCGATGACCTCACATCATCGCAGCAGCGGACGGGCGCTGTTTTCCGTGAATAGCAGGCGACGATCCATCTATGCCATATTCTGAATATGCACTTCGCACATACGCCGGTAATGGCGTCCCAAAATGGCCAGAGTCACAGCCAGCGGCAACATGCGCGGTCTGCGAATCATCGTCCAGATCAGCAGTTGCCAATATTGCCAGCGTTCTTTCCCCAGGATTCCCAAATGCACCGCGGCGCGGAAAAACGCCAGAGTGTGTTGCCAATCGGGTGGATTGTTCACTTTCGGCACCCGGATCTCACGTAACGTGGTCCGGATTCGCTGATAATAAATGCGAGGGGAGTATAATTGATGCATCATTGCCCGGTATCCTTCGCTCAAGCGACGCATTCCCATGGCGGGAATGATATTGGTACGGCCGTCAACATTGTCCCCGGAAAAATCACTGCATACCCGTTTTTCCCGAGATAATCGTTCGAACAAGCGCGTCCCCGGCGGTGCCTGGAGAAGGCCCACCATGGCAGTGACAATACCGCTTCGCTGAATGAAATTGATCTGTCGCTGAAAAATCGACGGTGAATCGTTGTCGAATCCCACAATAAAACCTCCCATGACCTGCAGACCCGACCGGTGAATGATTCGGATGTCCTGGAGCAGATTCCTGTTTTGATTGTGAAACTTATGGCATTCGGATAAGCTTGTTTCATCCGGTGACTCAATCCCGATAAACACTGAATCGAATCCTGCCTGCACCATCAACGTCATCAGTTCCGGATCGTCCGCGAGATCGATGGAGGATTCCGTTAAAAATACGCAACCCTTCTTTCCCTTTCTCCATGCAATCAACGCTGGCAACAACCCTTGTTTGAGAGCCTTTTTATTCCCGATAAAATTGTCATCTACGAAAAAAATAGTGCCGCGCCATCCCATTCGATAGATGACATCCAGTTCATGAATCACCTGCTGCGGCGATTTGACACGAGGAACACGGCCGAAAAGCGCCGTCACATTGCAGAAATCACAGTTGAACGGGCATCCGCGCGAGTATTGAATACTTAACGACGCATAGTGATGGTGTTTGATGAGACTCCAGACGGGAACCGGCGACAAACGGATATCGGGATACGACTCGGCTCGATATATTTTCTTCGGCTCCCCCCCCTGGATATCCGCTAAAAATGCCGGCAACGTGCATTCCGCTTCATCCAATACCCGGTGATCCACATGCGCAAACGCGTCAGGCTCCGCCGAAAACAACGGTCCCCCCACCACCGTTTTGATACCCATCTCCCGGCACCGATCGATAACATCCATCGCCGATTGCCGTTGAATCGTCATGGCACTGATAAACGCAAAATCAATCCCGATCAAATCGTCATCCATCAGCATATCGACATTCTCGTCCACAAGACGTACGGACCACGTGTCGGGCAATAACGCGGCAATAGTGAGAAGCCCAAGCGGCGGAAACGCCGATCGTTTCCGGATGAACCGCAGCGCATATTTATATGACCAGAATGTTTCCGGAATTTTCGGATAAATCAAAAGCACCTTCATACCGCCTCCTCCCGGATCCCATCGACACCCGGTAAACGCTCCACTTTCAAAACAGAATAGACCTGAATACAATGGGGTTTGGACAAGAGACTCCGGAGTCCCAAAAAGATACTGAATACAGCGGATGTAAGGTGCCGATCCAGGACATCCCGATTGTCCCATTCCTCAAACACACTCACCATGTTTCCTTCACTCAGATCACAATAGGTTGAATAATTGCGACACCCTGTCTCCATCGTCATCCTCTCTGTCAACGATAAGACGGTCTGAACCACTTCCAACCGCTTCGCCGGCAAAACCTCCAATACGATCCGTACAATAACCATCGCGCCCCCTTCCAACGCTGCCCCGCTTCCGATCCGATCACCGCTGTGGAAAGCTTCCGATCAATCACCACCCGCGTCTTGCAGCACACGGTCACCCTTCTTTCAATAATCATGCCCACCTTCATTGGACTCTGCCCGATGCCCATCCGAGCCCTGCTGACTCAATCACAATGACCTGGATTGATCAGCGGAAAGAGGGGCAGAAACGGCCACATGTGACCTTTGGCAATATATGACCACCCTCACCGGTGTATCGATCAGCCGCTGTCTGCGTTATGCCTTGCCGTGACCTTGTTTCCGGCCGTATGCATTGGACCCTGCGAATTGGCCTGGAACTTGCGTGTCGAGTAAGGGTGTAAGCGATGGCACCGGATGAAACACGGTTTAACAATGGTGTTGACGGGCTGTCTTGCACGAAAAAGGAGTCTGTATGTTTGGAATGGAACCGAAAGCGGAAAAACTGGAGCGACAGCTCAAACAATGGGATATCAAGGTTGATGCGTTGGCGGAACAGGCGGGGAAAGCCGGAGCGAATCATCACACGATTTCCGGCTCAGAATTCAATCAACTGATTGCTGAACTGCGATTCAAATGCGAAGCGGCGAACCGGATGCTGACGGAGTTCAAAGCAGCAGGAAATGGTCAATGGAGCTTGTTCAAACGCGATTTTCATACGCGCATGCATGATATCGAAGGTTCTTATCGACATTTAGTGCGCCAATCCGGTCGCACGGAGTAGATTTCAACCAAACACGAACGAAACATCGCAACAATTCAGTAAGCAGGATTCGGAAAAAAAACACACCGGAACTATTCCAGAATTCGTTTCATCACTCTACTTAAGTCGTCGAAATTGAATGGTTTGGCCAGGCTATCCGTAAATCCGTACCGTTCATAATTCGCCATGATTGAATCAATGGAATAACCGCTGGTCACAACCGCTTTGATCCCGGGATCGATCGCTCGAATTGCCGCCAAGGTCTCGGCACCCCCGCGCCCCCCCGGAACAGTCAAATCCAGAATAACAGCCTGAAAACCATTGCCATCTTCCATCGCCCGTTGGAAAATCCGGATCGCTTCATCACCATGTGAAGCCAACACGACATCGTGCCCTAACTCTTTCAACATCATATCGATGACGTCCCTGACATACACTTCATCGTCCATCACCAGGATTTTTCCGCTTCCCTGATACTGTGAAACCGATACCCGGATATCATCGGACACATGCTGATCTGACAGGGGAAGATAGACTGTAAATACGGCACCCTGCCCTGGGTTCGATCGAACAGTAATCGCTCCATGATGATTGGAAATGATGGAATGAGATGCCGCCAGCCCCAGACCGGATCCATTCGGTTTCGTCGTGTAATACGGATCAAATACCCGCGACAGATGCTCCGGCTCAATTCCACAACCGTTGTCCGACACTTCAATGACATGGTAAAATCCCGGTACCAGCGTGGGTTCAACAGCAGCCGGAACATGCCGGGTATCACATTGCACACCGATGTATCCCCCATTCGATACAGCATGAATCGAATTCAAAATGAGGTTCTGAATCACCTGCCATATTTGACCGGTATCCACATGGGCATACATCGGTTCATCCTGCATCGTCAAACAGCATTGAACATGGGAACCCCGAATGGAGAACGCAACGGATTCGCGAATGATATCCCTGAGATCGACACCCTTTCTGACCGGCTGGCCTCCTTTGGAGAAAGTCAGCAGCTGTTGAGCGAGCAACCGAGCTTCAAGGATCGCCTTTTCCGCGTTCTCCAATAAATACCGGGAATCCGCCGGGATACCGGTTTTCAATCGCAGCATCGTGATGTATCCCAAAATACCCGTCAGATAATTGTTGAAATCATGGGCAATCCCGCCCGCCAATACCCCGATGGATTCCAGCTTCTGATTTTTCAGAAGTTCCTCGTCCATCCGCTTCTGATCCGTAATATCCCGCGCGATGACGGCAATCCGCTGTAATTCACCATCCATATCCAACACCGGCAGCAGTGTCGTATCAAACCATCGTCCCTTCCTCTGATCCTGGAACTGGATGATTTTCTTCTCCGAAAACATCTGATACGCCATGTCCCTTCTGTAAATGAGCGATTCCTCGTTCAACACATCGGTGATATTCCGGTTCATGAGCTGCGCTGCTGTGCTCCCCAGAGATTTTGCCGCGACTTCGTTACAAGCGACAATATCGCCGTTTTTTTCCAGAAGCAGAGCAATGATGTATGGCGTATTCATCAATGAATTCGTCAGTTCCTGACTCAAATCCAGTGCATGGGCCGTTCGCCGGTGCCGCTCGATTTCCTCTTCCAGTGCCGCATTTTTCGCCTCTAATTCTGCGGTTCGCTCATGAACCCGGTGTTCGAGTTCATCTGCCATGCGCGTGAGGGTGTTCTCGACTTCCTTGAATTCCGTAACATCCCGAAGTATCGTAATGATCCGATCCACCTCGTTCCGGTTATCGTGTATCGGTATCCGCCAAGCATCGGTATAGAGTACTTCGTCACGCACCTCGGTGACGTCGAGCGTCCGGTTACTCTGGCCCGTTTCCCGGACCTGAACATACGCATTGCGAATTTCCGACGTTAAAAACGGAAACGTATCGAAAAGACTCCTGCCTAAAAACGAACCACCCAAACCGGCATACCGAGCCGCATTCTCCGCAACTCTGCGATTGTATAGAACAAGATTGAAATCCCGATCCACAACATGCACCATCGCATCCAGGTTATCGATGGTCGTTCGATACATTTCCTCGCTGTGCATCAGTGATCGCTTACTCATTCGTTGATTCGCGGCAATAATGAAAAGCGAAACGAACTGCTCCAGCACACGGACATCATCCGGTGTGTAATCATGGAGTTTATCCGCAACAGCGATCCACCCAGTCGGCTCACCCCCGATTAGCGCGGGAACCGAAAGAAAACAGCGTACAAGACCGAATTCACCTGGCAACAGCCCTATGCCTGATGCATCGTTGGTATTAACCATCACCGGCATGCCTTGCGTTGACAGCCATTCATGAAACTCAGCCGCCGCACCGGTTCCTCCTTGCTTTCCCTCCGATCCGGATGGGAAAACACCATCGCATGTCCGGGTGATCGTAACGATTTTCTTGGTTTCCAAATCCAGATAGGCTAGCCAACCCACACGGCTACCAGTTAACTCCAACGCCAACATTAAAACATGCGTGGAAATCGTTTCGATCGTCTCCGTCGACAGGATGATACGGCCCAAACGCGCAATCTCCGCATTGAACCTGGATTTCCGGATAATGGAATCCATCGCGTCCCTTCGCTGGGTAATGTCCGTCAGAATTCCGCAAACACCCATTATTCGGCCGTCATGTCTCAACGGCTTGCTGGAAATCAACACCCATACATCGGGATGGGAATCGACCTTCAAACGATACTCGTTCAATTGATTCTGGCCATCGAGCAATTTTCTGAAGTTGACTTGTATCCTCCGATGGTCGTCGGGATGAATGAACTGCAGAAACGGTTTTCCAATAATTGAGGCAGGGGTCAGTCCCAGCAGATCGTTGGTAGATGAACTGACGAACGTCACAACACCTGCCGTATCGACTGCATAAACAACATCTCGAAGGTTTTTCAGAATATCGAACACGGACACCTCGAATGGCGCGCGTATCGGCGAAACGGGGGTCGATGCATCCGACCTCGATGACCCTTCCTTCGAAATCGTCGACTTCGCTAACGCGTTGGATTTTTCTTCTCGATCCATGGCGGTCTCTGATCCCCCTCTTCCGAAGCATTATAGTTACATCGATTTCCATTTCATAACCCCGAAACAAAGCTCCGAAGACGATTCGACACAGTTCTCCAGACAACAGCACGACACCGGACAGAGCCTGGCTGCAGACGACAAAGCCCTGGTATCGCAAAAAACTTTTCGACGTACACATTCGCTCGGATACACTTCTCTTCGTGTGGGTACGAAATCGGTTGGTCAGGCCTCGCGTATAAACCGATGACCCCGCGACCGGGCGGTATCATCATCCGGTGGAGATACTATTGATCGATCCGCCGAACACCGGGACCCGTTATCCGGCTTCGACCGCCTGTGATCGGTATGACCAGGATCTGCGAACCGATCCGCTCCTTCAAAGCAGACACATGCGAAATCACACCGATCAGCTTTCCGTCCTGCTGCAGCCCCGCCAGCGTCTCCAACGCCGTGTCGAGAGCTTCTTCATCCAGCGTTCCGAAGCCTTCATCCAGGAACAGCGAATCCACACGGACATTATTGCTGGCCATCTGTGATAAACCCAGTGCCAGGGAGAGACTGACAATAAAACTTTCCCCTCCGGACAGGTTTTTCGTCGACCGGATGACACCCGCCTGATAATTGTCCACCACGTTGAGTTCCAGCGGCTGAATATCGTCGCGGACCAATAGATACCGATCACTCATTTTCTGCAGTTGCCGGTTGGCGTGAACAACCATCATTTCAAACGTCAACCCCTGAGCAAAATTGCGGTATTTCTTCCCATCGGCGGAACCGATCAATGCATGCAGGTTCTCCCATCTGGCACACGCCTTCTTCTGCGCATCCATGACCGCCCGCTTCTCCCTGATCCGTTCCTTGGAAGCCGCATTTTCATTGAGCGCGTGCGTGATGCCCGCCGCCTTGTCCCGCACCTCTTTCACCCATTCCTGCGCTTCCATCAGCCGGGGTTCAAGCTCTTCCAGGGTCGATTCCGTCAACTTCCGGGCCGTTTCTACCTCCAGACGCGTCTCCCGATCCTTTCGCCGGGCCGCCAGATCGATCCGACGCTCATCCAGTGTTTCCGCCCGGGCCATCAACTCACGTCGTCGCTCATCGGGCAACTCGGCCTCGCGAAACGCTTCCTCTGATGAAAATCCCACGCGCGCTCGTTCTGCGGCAAACGCACGTTCCAACCGCTCCAGTTCCGGCTCCCGCAGATCAATCCGTTTTGCCAGCTCATCAATCTGCGTCTTTGCCATGTGGTATGCCTGCTGCCGTTCATAATATCGATCCCTGGCCTTCCTCTCGGCTCTGTCGGCTTCAGACACCACCCGGTTCAAACGGCGTTCCTCCTCGTCGGGACTCCTCTCACCAAACACATCCATCCGCACCGCCCGCGTTTCAGCGAGTTCCCGCGTCCAACTCTCCAGATGTTCCCGCCGTTCTGCCAGGACCATGCGTTGTGTTTCAATAATCGCATCCAGACGCTGTATCTCACCGGTGATCCCGGCAATCTGTTTTTCTATATCCGCTTTCTCCGTAACATGCCTCTGCCATGCCGCCAGCCGTTCACGCAGCGTTTCGAGGACCCATGAAAAATCCGTATCCGCGTTGTCCCCGATACCCAACGGCAGCAGTTTGCCGGAAACAGCTCGCCGGCGTTCGTCATATTCACCCTGCTGCTTTTCGCGACTCGCCTTCGCATCGGTCAAGGCTTTTTCGGCAGATTTCTTGTCACTCGCCGCCGCCGACTCCCGTTTTTCAGCCTCCATCAGGTTTTGCCGGGCCACACGCTCAGCATCTTCAAGCGTCTTGATGACGGTTTCGTGATCCTCCGCCATACCGATCAACCGGGTCAACCCATCGATCGTTTGTTCGGTTTCATCCGCAACAGGCACATTCCCTTCCGCGAAAGGATGCTCGGTTGCACCACATAACGGGCAAGGCGTGCCGTCCTCCAGCCGGGATCGGTGGTCTTCCAACTCCGCGATTTTTGCCAGGAATGCCATTTCACGCATCAGGGCTTCCTTCTCAGCACGGTATTCCCGCAGCATGCGGTCCCCCAGCAGCCGGCATAAAGCATCTCGGCTTGCCTGAAGCTGTCCGGATACTTTTTCCAGCGCCTGCGTCCGCATTCCACACCGCGTACCCCATTCACCCTGTGCTGTTTCCGCCCGCTTCAGGGCTCTCTCGAGCGCGATCAGATCCGCGTCCTGCTGCATGATGCCGCTTTTCAAGGCAATCAGACCCTTTATCTGCTCCTCCACCCCCGCCAGGCCACCGACCAGCCACTCATCCCGCGCCCGCTCCCGGAAAAACCCCTCAACCCGTTTCAGCATCGCATCTGCCCGATGCAGCTTCTCCCGCTCGTTGACACGCGTTTTATTATCCGCATCGATCTTCAACGCATCCTTTTTACTTGCCACCTCTCCATCCTTCACCGCCTTTTCCTGTTCGGTCACCTTCTGGTCAAGCGATCGAACCGTCTGCCAGATCGGCGCTGCCGCTCTCACCTGATCCCTGGCGTGAGCCGTGGCCTGCTCGGCCAATTTCAGCGCTTCCGCCTGCTCCCTGGCAGAGGATTCCAACCCTGGAAGTGCTCTTTCTCCAGCCTTCCATGCTTCCCTGTCAGACACCTGCTGTTTCCGAGTCATCGTCAGCATCGCATACACACCATTCAGTGAGGCGGCTTGAACGGCCCGGCCGAGAATGGCGCGTTCCGGCTTGAATGTATCGATATCGGTTTGCAACCTGATCGCGTCATCGTCCAAATCGGTGATTTCCTTTTTCAGCGAAGCAAGGGTTGTGAGCCACGCAATGGCTTTCCCCACCTCTGCCGCCACACCGGTCAGGTCAGCCTCCTCCTTCTGACACGTCTCGAGTAACCGCTCCATCTCGGATTCCTTTTCCGGATCCAGAATCACGATCCCCGCCGTTTCAGCCTGAAGCAGATCAAGCGCTTTCCGTTCATCGCGCCACCGTTCAAACACACGGATGGATATCAGGCTGTATATTTCTGTCCCCGTTATCTGCTCCAGTATCGGTGCCCGGTCATCCGGAGCTGCCTGGAGAAATGCCGCAAATCCCCCCTGGGCCAGCAACATCGAACGCGTAAATCGATCAAAATCCATTCCCGTCGCCGATTCGATCTGCTCGGCAACCCCTCTCAGCTTGGATTCGAAAATTTCGCCGGTATC
>JAFGMN010000001.1 GCA_016927515.1 candidate division CSSED10-310 bacterium
GGTAACCGTGATATCCAATCCGGCGACATCGGCACAATATGGAAAGCAATTTTCGCGTTCAAGGAGATGTTTTAGTAAGCCGTCAAGCATCTTATCGGAAGGAAAAGCATTGCATCGGGCAGCCGGCGGAATGATCAGCATCCCAGCTATGAAAACACAGATGATGAATGGCAACAGCATTTTCAGGCCGGGACGACTCCAGCCGTCGCGACGTGTGTACCGGATCCCGGTAATTGTAAACGCCAGGAAAATCAACAGGGAAACCCGCACAAACGCCAGAATCCGATTCGTTACCGGACCGGTGAAAAAGAGTGTCAGCATCTGGCCCGGCACAGCAGGCCCCGAAACCATGTGAACAGAACGCCACGCCCACTCCGGCAGACCGGGACCGGTCTGATTGAGCATGCGCGGATCATACTGGGCAACGGATTTCCGGCGGACCGGCAGCGGTGGCGCTTTCTGAGCATACGAATCGACACTGGACTCATCCGATTCCATCACGGATGCGGCCAATCCTGCATATCCGTCTTGCATCATCGTCACTTCTTGAACATCACCAGCCGATGCAGCCATTCCACCGTATCGGGTCATGGCTTCTCCCCGCGAAACCTGCTCCAGCTGGGGATAGAGACCCGTTCGAATATGATTGAATGCAAAAACAATAGAAATCACCGCCAGAATGACCATCATGATGACCTGGTAAACTTGGACGGTGCGCCGGATCCATCCTCCCGGTATGATTTTCAATAAGGCTACGCCGACGATCATCGCCAGCCAGATCCACACTGGCGCTCCGGGTTCATGCATCAACAACCCGATGGTAACAAAAGCAAGAAGACCCGCGCGCAGGGAAAACAACCGGCCCACAGCAGCCGAGATCAGCAATAAAAGAAAGAGATCCAGTAGATTCCAGCGCGTGATCCAGGTTTGCGGCACGTTGTCGATGCCGAAAGCATGCAGTAACCGATACCCGGGCGGCAGCACGAGTGTCGTGCGAACCGATTGAAATGCCTGGTTCCACCCCGTGAGCGGCATCCGCAACGTTCCGCCGGCAAACTCACTGTCCGCCGTCAGGTTCACCGATCCCCGCCGGATTTCCACACCATGGGCTCCGGCCTCTTCCCGTTGAGTGATAAACTGGATCATTCCATCGATTTCAACTTTTCCCAGGCGGATCGGTGGCGGCATTTCCAGGCGCCAGTCATTGTTTTTCTTTCCTGAGATTCGATCCTGAACGGTATATCCGGAACCATCGAATCGCAGCCACAGTGTTCGATCGAGATTCAGTTGATCGGGAGCCGGTTCCGGATCGCCGCGTTTGAGTTCGTTGAATGTCAACGTATCGCCGGCTGTCATGCGGTAAGCCGGAAATCGACGCCATTCGGGCGGGAGTGACGTCTGTTGCGGATCGATGGCCGGGGCACCGGAGACTTCGACGATTCGCAGCGATGGTTGGGCTTCGAACGACCAGATACTCTCATCCGGCCAGAATCCGTCGGAGGGTGAATCGAACGTCAGGGTGGTCAGGGAACCGATGTGCCGAAGGGTCAGAGTAACTGTCCACTGCCCGGGGCGAAGCTGGAGAATCAGGCGACCATCAGGTTCGATTCTCCCCGGCAGCCCGCTTTCCATCGACACCGGCAGGAAAGTGTCCCGGGAAAAAATAGGACCCAATACGGTTTCCCGGGCAGCACCGGACACCTCCAAGCGCAGAAACAGAGTGACACGCGGAGGAATATCATCCGTGATCAGCCGGAACGACTGAACTGTCAGGCGGTTTTCGGTCATCTCTTCCGCTGTCCGTTGAACATGAAACCAGAGTCGACCGGATTCATCCAGCCGCGGAAACGGAACGATCTGCCCATCGACGGTCAGTGTGACAAGCCCGGTATCGGCAGGAATCGGAAGATGCTCGGGAAGAGTGTTCCATCGGATTCGACCGGTGATTCGATGGGTCCCGCGGGTCAGATGAACCGTTGAACGGGTTCCGCGTTTCATCACAACAGCGGGAGTGCCATCGACGCGAACGTCCACAGACCATAACGGATCATCTCCCGGCAGAGGCACATCGCTCTCGAATGTGATCCACCAATCCTGAATAAACTCGGCACCGCTCGCGGAGGCATTAAGCGTCAGCGCGACAGGCCACGCATGATTCAACCGGCTGAAGTCGTTGTAATCGGGCACACCGAGCAGCAAATGTTCATTTCCGTGAAGAACATACGGTATCCAGGGATCGAGGATATCCGGAATCCACTCCGGGTCCGGAGTCCGGCTGGTACCTGCCATTACCGGGAACCATAACACCATGTTTACCAGAGCAATGATCACGATTCCCGTACCAATCGAGCGATTCATCATAGAAACGACCTTTCTCCGAACAAAAGCGGACAGCCGATAACAGGTTTCAGAACGTCTTAGTGTAGCACGATCCATCGCGGCACGTCGACTAACCGAGGCGTCCTGACACATCGATGGAATGATACACGTATAGCATTGGTTTCGGGTGTGATACGTTGTAAAAAAATAGCGGTTCAGGATGCCATTTCTGCTCTGGTGCCGTAGATATTATGAATCATCCATCGACGCATCCACTGGTTGGTCTCGTCATCAATGCAGGGATCGTCCATCTGTGGCGAGTTGGATATCACACCAGAAAGCGAACTGCAGCGTCTGATGGAAGTCCATGTCATCAGGTTGCATGCTGTTTACGGCCTATCATGCCAACCGTGTTCACCATTCGCCGTCAGCGCGTTCCGCCACACATCTCTTTTCCGTTCCAATGTCATTCGCGCATGGGCCGGACTGGTCGACGGCAAACGAGTCAGAACCACACGCATGCGGACCGATCCAGGCAAGACGGGCTCGATATACTTCCGGAAACCCGCTGCCGCTTTTCCACCATTAAAAAACACACGCTGGATCGTTGCGTGACAGGTTAACAGTGATGCGATGTCGTTCGGTACTTCCGTCTCTGCCTGGATCCGTGTATCCAGGCTGCCAGCCCGTTCGCACTGCCGGAGAACGTCCCAGACAGCAACTCCGTTCAACCGGAGTCGCTGGATGCGTTCCGAATACGGAATCGCCGGACCGGCGTTGAAAATATCACCCATGATAGACCAGAACGCATTCCGCGGATGCGCATAATACTGTTTTAGTCGCAATGATTCTTCTCCGGGCATCGAGCCCAGAATCAGCAGCCGGGGAGTATCTGGAATGATCGGTGGGAATCCCGTGATCACGATCAGCCGTCAAGTGTCCGGGTTCTACGGAACCGCTTAATGGCACCCAGAATGTAACGGTTAACCGGTGAGTTCAGCGGATCACATGAAACAAGCACATCGATCAGCGACCGCATAAAAGGCTCGATCCGGGCCGTTTCCGCTGAAAACTCGGATTGCCTGTATGTGATCCGCACCTTCACAAAGCGCTGGCAATAGCCCACCAAGAAGAGTTCCGAAACATAGCGTGCCGCAGGCACCGGTCCGGCAGGAAACTCCATCGTTAACCCCTGGCGAAGAAACCGAATCGTTCCTTGATCGGGAAAAACCGCTGCGTCTTCCAGAGACACATTCCGGTACATATCAAGAGACTCCGCCTTTCGAATCGAATCGATCACCATGATCATCTCGTCCTTCACTGTCCGATCCTGATGACCATCAGGAATGGTGTCCACTCCGCCTTGATAAACATAAATATTCGCCTTCCACTCCCGGGACGGATCGGCATCCGTATAAAGCAGGCGGTAGCCGGCACTCGGCAACTCATACGTGTCCACCGAAACGAAAACTCGCTCATCGAGACGATCGGGAAACAACAGACCGGTCTGTGTATCCCGATATGCATACGAACCGGATTTCGCCATGACGAATATTCCGGAAAGAAACACTACCATGACCATCGCAAACACCCATTGCATAGCCAATCTCCTTAGCGTTCACCCGAATACATGATCTTCATGATACTGGAGGCATGAATCCCGTTCAATGTACCGGATCGGCATGCTCCCACAGGGTATTCCCCGGGGGTTCGCCAGGTGTTTACAAATAAATCTCCATTGAAATCCCCTTTACCCTGTATCACACCGTGTTTGCCTGGCACGATGATTCACCCAGCACGGCCCATGTGCAATCCCTGGAACATGTCCGGTAATCGCGAGGGTCGATCCGCCCAGAGGACATGGCGAAAACACCTGTATTCATTCCGGTTGGATCGCCCCGTGTGTGCTCAGAAAAAAACAGGTTCGTTCTGTTCAGATCGGATCGACACACGTGGCCGAACCAAGAGCCGTCAGAAAGATCTGCTGCGCATCGCCGGCGGTGATTTCATCGTTTCCGTTGCAGTCGGCGGCGCAAGCCTCTTCAAAGCTCGGTGAATAGGCGCTCAGCGCAATCAGGAATGCCAATTGCGCATCTGCGGCTGTAATTTCATTGTCCAGCGTGACATCACCGTCGTTGATGCAGACCGGTGTCGCCGTTGGTTCGGGTGTTGCCGTCGGGCCCGGTGTCGGAGTCGCCGACCCGGTTGAGACCCGGAGATCGTCAATGTACCAGCCGGCGTGATTGACGACGGTAGATGTCATCATGTGGAATTCAATTGTCGCGGTGTTGCCGGTAAACGGTGTCAGATCGATGCTTTGATACACCCAACCGGATGGCGGTACGAATCCGCTGCCACAATGCTGAAACACAACCGTGCCGTTGACATATACTTCCGCCCAGTCCCAGTTGAGGAAAAGATCGAACCACTCATAAAAACTGAGCGTTGCATCCGAATAACCGGTCAAATCGACAGTTAATGTCAGCGTGCTGTCATCCGACGGGTTTCCGTTCACACATGTGTCGTATCCGCTGTTATTTCCCAGGTCTGAGTAACAGGCGGCAAGCACCGTGCCCCACATATGCGTACCGGAGTAAGCTCCCTGCGGCGGATAGTTATCGCCGTAGCAGTTTCCACCTACCCAGGCATAACTCCCCCATTCCCAATCGAGGGTACCGAACAATCCCCCGTCGCCGCTTTCGAAATCCTCGAAAAAAATATCCTCCCGCGACGCCTCCGCCGAAACGGAATAAATGAATACGGCAAACAAAACGATGACCAGAAAAATACTCCTTTTCATTTTTCTCTCTCCTTTTTTTGAACGCCAAGGTTGCACCCAGCGTTCATTGTTTGTGATTAATTGTATCACTATATAAATCTCGAGACAACTTAAATTCAATTGTGAGGACTTTGGTATCATCCAGATTGCCTGCTATCGATTGCGGATGCCCCCTGACATGTGACGGTCGCCTTGAATCATGCCGGCGATTTTCATAGACTTCGGGTCCATGAATACGGAAACCCGAAACAGGAAAGCGAGAGGGAGAAAAAAATGAGTTTGCGCACGTTGTTCAATACGAAAAAACCGCCATTCTTTTCGTTTGAGCTTTTCCCGGCACGGGATGAAAAGTCCGCTCGACGGCAGGACAAGGCGATTGACAGTCTGCTGACCTTGAAGCCCGACTTCATGTCGGTTACGTTTGGAGCGGGCGGTTCCACACGGGAGGGATCGTACGATCTTGTGAAACGGCTGATGGGTCTCACCGCCGGCAACCCCGAAATCGTCGCGTATGTTGCGGCTTATGGACTGAATCCGGCTGTCGTGCGGGATGTGATCCAAGCGTATATCGATATCGGTGTTCAGACGATCTTTTGTATTCGGGGAGATCGTCCGCACGCTGACGAGTTCTTCCATCCGCATCCCGCAGCGTTCCCCTATGCTGCCGATCTGCTTCTCGATGTGCATGCGCATTTCGATCTGTGTACCGGAGCGGCGGGTTATCCCGAAGGACACAAGGAAGCGGTCAGTCTGGAGGAGGATCTTGCCGCTGTCCGCCGGAAAGTGGCGGCTGGTGCGGAATTCATTATTTCGCAGTATTGTTATGACAATCAATGGTTTTTCAATTTTGTGAAATCCTGCCGGCAGATAGGAATCACCGTACCGATTTTGGCGGGAATTATGCCGATTTACTCCGAATCAATGACGGAAAATCTGGCCCGGACCTGCGGTGCCAGCATCACTCCGGACCTGCGGGATGGGTTGGCGGGTCTGGATGCCGACAACAACGATGCGGTGTCAGCCTTCGGCATCGAATTCCTTATACCGAAATGCCGGGAGCTGTTGGAAAACGGTGTCGATGGTCTTCATTTTTACACGATGAATAAAAGCAAATCTGTTGCCGCAATTCTTGATGCAATCCGGTAAACTCACACTCTTGACATGGTGAGATTACGGTACAATCTTTTCAGGAATCAGGGGAAAGAGTCATGAAGCGGTTGAAGCGAATGTATCATTGGGTGTTGAGCACTGCGGTGCTGGCTGCGGCGACCATCTATTATCTTATCCAGCGGAACCCGGAATTCCTGATTTATGCCGCGACACTGATTGTTCTGATCGGCCTTCTGGCCTGGGCAGATCGGTCATTGCATTTCATGAATTCCGCCAAATGGGGCTTCCTGGTCTGGATGATCATGCATATGGCCGGCGGCAGCGTGTACATCGGCAAAACACGTCTGTACGACCTGATTTTAATCCCGCTGGTGGGTCCGCCTTACCAGATTTTCAAATACGATCAATTCGTTCACATTTTCTGCTATGTGGTCATGACTGGCCTCATGTTCAGCGTGCTGAAAACGATCACAAAACCTCAATCGAACCGGCTCATGTTCTGCCTGATCCTCGTACTGGCATCGTCATCGATTGGAGCTCTCAACGAAATCATCGAATTTTCCGCCGTCGTCTTTTTCGGTTCACCGGGCGTTGGCGGATATCACAACACATGCCTGGATCTGGTCGGCAATCTACTGGGCTCAATAATTTCTGCAGGGATTCTGTATCGCTCCAATACGTGACGTTCACTATCGACTGAGATTCACCCTTCTCATGCAACCGCTCCCCCGATCATTCATCGGCGGCCGGCAAGTAGAATCCATCCGCCAATAACCAACAAAATCAAGGCAATGCCTCCGGATCCGGCAGCGGGAACAGGCAACGGTGGTGTCGCAGTGGGCGTCACGGCCGGTGTATCCGTCGGCGCTAGTGTCGGGGTTTCGGTGGGCGTCGGCGTCACATCCGGTGTCGGTGTCGCGGTCGGAGCACTGCCGGTCGTGGAAATCCGAATATCGTCCAGGTACCAGCCTGCATGATTGATCACCGTCGAAGTCATCAGGTGAAAAGCAACCGTCACCGGTCCTCCGGCATACGGGGTCAGATCAATTGTCTGAAGCACCCAGGCCGTGGGCTGGGAAAATGACGTGCCGCAATGCTGAAACACAACGGTACCGTTTACATAGACCTCCACCCAATCCCACGTCAGGAACACATCAAACCATTCGTAAAACGTCAAGGTGCCGTCAGTATATCCTGTCAGATCGACGGTGAAAGTCAGGATACTGTCATCCGCGGTGTTTCCGTTCACACACGTATTGTACCCCGTATTATTGCCTCGATTGACATAACAATCGTTGAGAACGGTTCCCCACATTCGATTCCCCGAAAACGCTGCCGGAGGCGGATAGTTCGCGCTATCGCATAGAGTTCCGGTCCATGCATAGTCCCCCCACTCCCAGTCGAGGGTACCGATAAGACCCCCATCATCGGCTTCGAAATTTTCAAAAAACACATCCAGACGATCGCCGTCCGATGCCGCTGCAACACCCAGCAAACATGTAAATACCAGGATTCCCACTATCGATACATGTTTCATCATCGACCTCCTATCGAATAAAAAAAAATAATTAGCTCGCAATCGCGCCTGTTCAATACCGTTCGGTTCTTCTTTGACTATACCCGGAGGAAATGATCTCGTCCAGTATCCCTTTCAGGCGGATCCCACAAGCATCATGAACCGCCATCACGGTTTTTATCCTTGCGAAAGAAGGGATAAAACCACGTGAGCGGATGCAAAATGATCCGGATTTAATCCCTGAACCGCAATCCGTACCGGTCTTCAAACGTCTCTGCCGGTTTAATCATCGACACCGTGTCACCGGAGAAGGCGATATATGCCGGAATCGCTTTGATGAAGCGCCAGGCGGTGGAATAGGTATAAGCGCCCTGGTGCAGAACCGCCACCGCATCACCCCGTTGAAGCGGATCGCCGTAATGCGAGTATCCCCAGAGATCCGACGGGTCGCACAGCGGACCATACACGGTGCAGGAGTGCAGGGCGGCGGACGGTCGACGGAGATTGATCACGGGGGCAAACGCATATTCGGAGAATTTGTAATCGCCCATCATATTGATTCCGCCGTCGACGATGACGCTGTCCTGTTTAACGGCAAGGACGCGCAACAGGACTGCCGTTGAGTGTGCAACGATAAACCGGCCCGGTTCCATAAACACCGCTGCGTTCGGTGCCAGGGGACGGATATGGGTATCCATCGCTTCCGCAATCGTTTCGGCGAACGTCTCGAGCGGATCGACTTCCGTCACGAGGAACGCATGCGGATCATGATCCAGCATCCGGTTGATGTGCTTTCGACCGCCATGTCGCCGGGCCATCATATCCGCCAGAATACCCTTGTCCTCGCAATGGTGAATCACCGCCTGGTTCTCGGGGTAAAAACCACCACCGATATCCACGAATTCCATACCGAGCCGAATCCGTTGCGGCAGATGACGCTCCATGAACCGCCCGACCGTTTGCAGTGTCTGGTAATACTTCAACGGTGTCTTGTTCCAACTGGAGTGAAAATGAAGGCCACGCCACACAAGTGATGGCGACTCGGAAATGCGGGCGATCGCTTCGGGCACGTCATCCAGCTCAAACCCGAACTTGTGCCAGGCATCATCAGTCCGCCGCCCAACGGCAAGCCGCAACCCGACCGTCACCGGTGTCTCTGGAAGCATGGTCGTGCACAGCGTTTTCAACCGGTCGATCTCATCGAAGTTATCAATGATGATGATCACGCGCTGAGAATGCGTCACGGCCAGAGTCAACTCGTCATCGGTTTTACCGGGACTGTTGAAAACGATCCGCTTGCAACCGATTTGCAATGCAAGCTGCAGTTCGAACAGGCCGGCGACGTCGGCGTGAAATCCATGATGGCACACAGTATTGGCGATGAATGGCAGATCGTTACATTTGAACGCATAGAAAAATTCGCTGTCGGGGAGACGTCGGCGAATGGTGCGGACAAACAGCCGACAGCGTTCAATCAAGGCATCCGTATCCAGAATGTACTGCGGCGTACCATAACAACGGATGCTTTCCTGGAAGCACCGGAGATTGATTCGTCGAAGGGATTCGGCGAAAAAATCCGGAGCGGTGCAGGACGGTATTTCTTCAAGAATCGAAGCCAGTTCGGTCTTCAGATCCAGATCGGATTGAATTTTGTTTTCCGAGTTCATGGATTAATACCGCTAAGGCTTCTTGCCGAATATGCGTAAAAACCATGTAGCCTTGCAACATTCCGGAATGATCAACATCCGACTCTGTGCTCTCATCTTCACTCTCCTCATAGTAAAAAATCGTTTCAGCGCCAAACCGCCCACCCTGTTCGGCAATATATTCCCGGTATGCGCCGGGCTCCATCAGCGAATTCTTATAGAAATACACAACCGCTCCCGGCGTATCAGGCAGCGTGACATCGATCTCTTCACCCATGGCCAGCCGCGCCGCCAAGGACAAAGCCGTATATCCGCAAACCCTGTACATCAGGTGGTTGAACGCACTGAGACCCGGTCGAATCGACGCTTCCAGAATCCGGAACGACCGGCCATCACGTTTAAAATCGACCATGCAAATCCCCCGGTCCACCGCCAACGCCCGGGCTATCCGCACACAGATCTCCCGCCACCCGCTCAGATCAAAATCCTCCCGTTCCAGATCCGCCCGGTCAGGAAGGTAATACCCATAGAAAAAACCAAATACCGGCCCCTGGATTTTTTTCACGATCCGGATCACATATGGCTCACCATTTCGCACAAGGAAATCACAACTGAATTCGTTCCCCGGAATGTATTGATCCAGGAGAAACTGACGTCGCGGTTCAAGTTGCATCCCGTCGCCGTCCACCGTGACCTGACGAACATCTAGCAGGTTGGTCTTATCCGATCGTTCCGCAGCCGCCTGCATCCGGATCATGTTTTCTCGAAAATGTGCCTCATCCGGGTTGAAAAATAAAAACTGACTTCCCACTCCAGACATCAATTTCAACACGGAGGGAAACCCGACATCCGCCACCACCGGATCATCCGGATCACTGATCAACCCCCACCGGCCGATCGGCACTTTCTCCCGCGTGAATACCCGCTTCTGAAGATACTTGTTCGATGCAATCCGACACGTTTCCTCCCTGTGAAACGCCAGCATATACCGCTTCGCAATCGCCCGGCTCAGACCGAACTGCTCCTCCTCATCAATACCGAGAATACCCGAATAATCGATACCCCGCTCCTGCTTCCACCCGTCGAGACGCCCAATCAAATCATCCACAGACCGGAAATTATCGACCAACACGTACGGAAACCACTCTTCAGCAAGCGATTGCAGGTCCGATGAGCAAACAAGGAGTATTTTTTCCTCAAGATGGCGATCCGTCAGGCTTTTCATGAAATGCAGCAGTTCGCTGGAACCGATGCCGAAAGCGGGAAAGATCAGGCACGCAGAGTTCATCGAGATGATCATAACAATTTTCGTCCGGATGTCACGGAGGTTTTTGAGCGGTATATTTCCTTGCTGATGCCCGTACGTTTCATCATATCGAATAAGGATCGCGTGCTGATACCCGCCATGTGGGCAGCGTCTCCAACTCGGCCGCACGTGAGCGTGAGAAGATGATCCAGGTAGACTTGTTCGAACTGCGCGAGGACGGCGCGACGGGCTTCCCGGAGCGATTTCCCGGACCAGTCCGGCAATCCGGCTATCGCGGGCATATCCCGGGACCGATCGGTCAATGACCGGAGATGTTGTAGGGGTATACCGCTGATTTCGCCGGGCAAATCCTTCAGCGTGACAACGTTGTTGTCACACAACAACACTGATCGCTCAATGACATTGATGAGTTCGCGAACGTTTCCAGGCCAATTGTACCGAATCAGTGCCTCAACCGCAGCATCGGCAATCCGCACCGGGGATTTACCGGCTTGCAAATAAAAATGCCGGATGTAATTCTCGACAAGTTCGCGGATATCCTCGCGTCGCTCCCTCAACGGCGGAAGATTCAGGGTCAGCGCACTCAGCCGGTAGAACAAGTCGAGCCGAAACCGTCCCCGGGCGATTTCTTCAGTGAGATTCCGGTTGGTGGCCGCCATGATCCGAACATCAATATCGATAGTCCTCTCACCGCCGAGTCGCCGGATTCTTCGGTTTTCCAGCACCTGCAACAGCTTAACCTGCAGCGCAACTGGCAATTCGGCGATTTCATCCAGAAAAACCGTACCATGATGAGCCAATTCAAACTGCCCGCGCATGGCCCGAGCCGCTCCCGTAAACGCACCCTCCTCATGCCCGAACAATTCACTCTCAAGCAATGTGTCCGGTAATGCACCACAGTTGATCGCCACAAATGCACCCCGAGAACGCCGACTTTCAGCATGAATCGCCCGTGCAAGATGCTCCTTTCCAACACCGGTTTCCCCTAAAAGAAGCAGCGTGGTATCTGTGTCGAGAATGCGCTGCACAACATCCAAAAAGGCATTCATCACTGGACTCGCTGAGGCAAAATCCGACAGCTTCGAACGCCGGACAACCCGCTCGGCAACCATCGTCGATCGCACCCCTTCGATACGGCGGTTGATAACCGTTCGCAGTAATTGTTGCAATGCATCGTCGGACACACCCGTATAGACGACCGCAGTGACCCCCAACGCCAGCAGCCGCGCCCGCTCGTGCGCATCCTCGTCATCCCGGAGAACAACGATATCCGGCTTGTCATGATGATCTCGAAAGACGCCGATACTCACCGGTAACGGTTGGGTCAACACAGAACGGGAAACAATGATCAGATCCGCCGTCTCCCGAACAATCCTCTTCACCAACTCCACCGCCGATACGCCGACCGGCACCGATGTCACCAGCGTATCCATCGCCAGCAGCAGACCCCGCAAACGCTCCTGCAACCCCCGCGATTCCACGGCAACGACAATCCGTGTCAGCATTCCATTTCCCTCCGGATTCACATTTCGGCAAATTCATGCCTGATTTTCTTATTTAAGAATGTAGTTTCTTATTTAATCGGAGTCAATACCTCCGTTTTCGTTGTTTCTCCCATCGCTTCCGTGAAATCAAGTTAACTCAATTTCTTTTAATATCAATGATTTATATATCCGTCCTGACGTCTGGCATCGCCTTTGCTCTCCATATTGCTCGACACGATTCAACGGCGTCTCCGTCTACAGTGGCCGGAACAGCGGTTGAATGCTTTGGAAGGAGCTACTCGATGGACCCGAAGAAAAACACGGGATGCAAGGAAAAACAGCCGGTGGAGAAGCCAAAACCGGTGCAAAAACCAGAACCCGGCAAAAAGCCGGATGTGAAGCAACCGGCCAAACCGGTCAATCCGCAGAAGCGATAACACCCGATAACGAGAGGAAGGAGACTGAAATGAAAGCACAAATGAGTTTGATCATACCTGTTCTGACGGCCGTGATCCTGTTGGCGACGCCGTTCGCCATGGCGCAGGATGAGCCGCCCAAAACGGAGCCGGTCCTGACGGAATCAACGGACACACTGATCACGATCACTGGAAAAATCAGCGTTCAGAAAGACGACGGCGGCCAGGTCATCAGCATCAACATGATGGTTGATGAATTCTACAACGAAGTGGAATACCGGATTGTTCTGGATCCGAAAGGTCTCGAACTTGCCGCCCACCATGACGGAATGGTGCGGATCACCGGCAAGCTGGATGACAGCAACGATCAGAAATGGGTGAAAGTTACCGAATTCGCTCCTGTAGAAAAAACGAAAACCGAGTAATCCGTTTCGGATTTCAGCGCCTTCCGGAATTCCGCCGGAAGGCTTTTTTTTTGTTCTTCTTTTCTTCCATCTTACATCGTCAGCGGATCCACGCACGAGTCCAGCATCAGCACCGTCTGGAAAATCTGTTGGGAATCCCCGGCCGAAATTTCGTTGTCACCATTGCAATCGGCGGCACAGGCCTCTTCAATAGTCGGTGTAACCATTCCCAATACAATATAAAATGCTCGTTGGGCATCGCCCACGCTGAGTTCACCATCCTGTGTCACGTCGCCATCGTGGATGCAGGGTTCCCCCGATGGCGTTGCCGTCGGTTCCGGCGTCGGTGTCGGCACAACGAAATCACCGATAAAATACTCATCGAACCAACCGGTGCTATTTGTGTAATGGTACGCATGCACGCGGTCAACCGCGGTCGTGGATGACGATCGGAACGGAATCCCTGCATATTGCAGAACGCCATCAACATACCAGTCAACCAGTCGGGTGTTCCAGTCGAGGAGGAACTCGTGATGGTTCCAGAGGAACGCCCCGTAACGCTCCAGAGAGTAATGTGCGGTTCCACTGTATAGATTCCAGTATCCCGTATCCTTGGCGTAAAGGAACACGATCCCGTTGTTACTGGCGATACTGCTGTCACCGACGACGAAGTACGTATCCGAAAGGGTTTCGCTGCCGGAGTTGAGCCAGACACTGAGATAATCGGGTGTACACGGAGTGAACAGGTGATATCGTCCGTTGAAATGACCGCCTGTGCCTCCCGTCATCGTCATGCTGTAAACCGTGCCAGCCGCCGCGGTGCTGTTGGTTACCGATGCACTGAACCCGCCGCCTCCGTCCAACCAGTCATCCATCGTTCCGTCTTCGAAATCATCGGCAAACTCCTGACGATCACCGTCGGCACCGCCAAACGCCATCCGTCGCGCCTCCAACAGCCGCTCCCGAGCTTCCAGAAGCCTCCGTTCATCGCGAACCGGTTTGGCCGATTCATACGCCCCTCCCGCCTCCGATATCGCCGGCACGTCCCCGGCCAGAAAAACCCCTTCCTCTTCATTTATCCATTGCTGATCCGCATCAGCCGCACCGATACCCCCGCCGATCACGAGACCCCCGATCATCATCATAAGCGTTGCAATCCGTTTCATCCGTCACACTCCTTTTCACCTTTGCCCTTGCACACGCCCCCGCCGTTTCCGCCACGGCATGACCGCCAAGGCGGTAAACCCGGAGTTCTGATCGTTCCGAGCGATATGTCCAATCCCGGTGCGTCCGCCCGGGACAGTGTTAGCGTCTGCGATAAAAACTCAATGCAAGCACCATCCCGACAGCACCGAGGAGCAGGCCGAGGCCGGCAGGGCCGGTTGCAGGAACCGGTGCCGGTGTGGGCGTAATAACCGGTGTTTCCGTGGGAACAACAGTGGGAGTCGGTGTGACCGTGGGAATCGGTGTATCGGTGGGCGTTGCTGAAGGCGTGGCGGTCGGTGCGGTTGAATCCGAGAAATAGTATTCGTCGAACCATCCGGTGCTACTGTAAGCATAGTGATAGGCATGCACGCGGTCTACGGCAGTTGTTGATGGTGATCGGAATGGAATGCCGGAATGTTGAAGCACACCGTCTATATACCAGTCGACAAGCCGCGTGTTCCAATCCAGAATCATTTCATGATGATACCAGGTATTGGCTGTATAGACGTTGAGAGAGGAGTACGCACTCCCACTGTAAATCCGCCAGACCCCCCCGTCATGGGCATACAGGAAAACAACGCCGTTATTTGTGCCGATACTGCTGTCCCCGACAACAAAATACGTTGTGGAGACGCCGATGGCTGCCGGTTGGAGCCATACACTCAGGTAGCTGGGTGTACACGATGGAAACGTGGCATATGCGCCGGTATAGTGATAATTCGCGCCGCCAGTGACTTCCATGCTGTACATCGTGCCGTTGGCCGCTGTTGCACTGGTGACCGACGCGGTATGATCTCCACTGGCTAGCATCCAGCCGTCGATGTTTCCATCCTCGAAATCATCGGTGAACATCTGACGCGATCCGCTCATTGCCTGCCCCCGGGCTTCCTGTAACCGATCCCAGGCTTCCGCCTGTTCCGACACGGATACTGACGCCATCACAACACCACCGGTGCCCGGTGCTTCCGCACCCACAAAACAACCATCCTGTGTCATCACCACAGGTTCATTCAGCGCATCCGCCAGGGCAACCTCTGAAAACCCGGTCAGAACCCACACCAAACAGGCAATACTCACCATTCCGACAACACGACCCATGATGACCTCCTCAACTGAATCTCCCCGTGTAAATGTGATCAACACATATCTTTACAACATTCCATTTTTCCGAAACCTGATCTGAACCAAAAGGATTATCTGAAACCAGAAAGTCCTTGTCAAAAAGAAACAGTTTGCTTCGTCGTAATGGGTTCACCGGCGTTGTCGTATCCGGCTGCTGCCTCTCGATATGTGCATCGAATCGCTGCTGTTTTTCCGTTGCATCGATTCGCTGCAACCAGTCGTAAACGTTCACTGGTGGCAGGTTCCAGCATCAGCGGAAACCGGTAACACCCAATGAATCGCACGAATCCTTGGAGCGGCAGTTGGTGCACCGGAGGAGACAACGCGGGGAAACCATTGTATTTAAACTATTTTTTATCATTGGCACGGTCTTTGCTAAACAATTGGGTGACTGCGAGGGACGCAGATCGAACGTTAACGACAAGGAGGGGCATGATGATGAAGAAGTTGATGACCATGACACTTTTCACTCTGTTGATCTTGGGATTGAGCGGCGCGGTTCAGGCCAGCCCGGAAACCGGCATTTTCAGCGGAACCGTTGTGGATGCCGAATACGGGGAAGCCGTGGCGGGAGCCATGGTTTTTGTTCGCGTATGTATGAACCCGGAAGGTGGCCCGCAGGGCACTCATCTGTATTCCACAACCACCAATGAGTTCGGTGAATTCTTCATCGATGCCGTGCCGGTGGGCGAATGGACGGCCGTGGCTCGGTTGAAAGGTGTTGGACGGGACGAAGAATTGATCCTGATCGAAGCCGGTGCCGAAACGATCGTCGCATTCGAATTGGCAGATGGCGGCTGCCCCGGCGGCCTCCAGATGAGACTTCACCAGGGCGGTAATTGATCCGTTTCCTTTAACCGCTTTCAACTCATCCCGGAAGATAACCGGCGGCATCCTGCCGCCGGTTTTTCTGTCTGTTTGAATTGATCGAGACGGATTCCGTCCTTAGAATGCTGTTGAAAGAGACACCGGGACAGAGTCCTGCACCCTACCCTCACTCCCCGGTTGCCCGAGGCATTCATGAATCAGCGATCCGGAACCCAGCCATCCGCCAACGCTACGATTCGACCATTCACCGTTCTGATCGTGACGGATCCGAGTCTGCGCACCAATATAGAGAAAATTTTTCCACATAGCGATTTCGTGAGTCTCCGGTTTCTTTCCATTCTCGATGTCCATGATGATACGCCCGAAACCGCCGATCGACTCCTGTTCGGAATTCATTCCCCGCAAATCCGTCGCATGCTGGAGATCAAACGCGCCTGGAAACGAACCTCCGGCACAGCGGTTATCGCCGAAAGCATGAACACACATGATGTCGTCAAACTGATGCGAGCCGGCGTATCGGAAGTGTTCGATCTGCATCAGGATGGTGCACTGATCCGGGAATGGCTCATGATGCAGTATGAAGAACATCTCAAAGAGCCCGCTCACATGGCGCACGCTCTCGGCCCGCGACCGGAGAACACGTTTCGGGGAATCAGCGAAGGAATTCAGCGCGTACGGGATTTGGCGGTGCAAGCCGCACAATACCCGGATCTGGCCGTGTTGATTCACGGGGAAACAGGGACAGGAAAAGAAATGGTCGCCCGTCTGATCCACGACCGGTCACCACGTAGTTCAGGTCCATTCATCGAAGTGAACTGCTCTGCCATCCCCGAAACGTTAATGGAAAGCGAAATGCTGGGATATGAAAAAGGCGCTTTCACCGATGCCCGGCGCGCCCGGAAAGGATTTTTCGAAATGGCGGATGGAGGCACACTGTTTCTCGATGAAATCGGTGTCATGCCACCTTCCCTCCAAAACAAAATCCTGAAAATCGTTGAAGAAAAAACGTTCCGCCGGCTGGGGGGCGAATCCGAGGTGGCTGTCGATGTCAAAATCGTCGCCGGAACGAATACCGACCTGCAGAAAGCCGCTGAAACCGGCAGATTCCGTCCCGATTTATATTACCGGTTGAACGTCTTCTCCATTCTGATTCCCGCACTCCGGGACAGGATCTGCGACATCCCGGTTTTGGCGACACACTTCCTTGAACGGATCGTCTTGGCATATCAATTGAAAATATCGGGGTTTCACCCATCAACGGAAGCACTGTTGATACGCTATTCATGGCCCGGTAACGTCCGTGAATTGAAGCATGTGGTGGAGCGTGCCTGCGTGATCGCACAACGGGGCCGGATCCTGCCCAGTCATCTTCCGGACGAGATCCAAACGGCGGCTGCTCCACCCCATCCGGCCCCGGCCGATCTGCCGCCCGAGCAGATGCTGTGCATCCCCCTGCCCGACGACGGGATTTCCATGACCCGGATCGAGCGGTTGATCATGTTGGACGTTTTGAAGCGGTGTGGTGGAAATCAGAGCAAGGCCGCGCGGTTTCTGAAAATTTCCAGAACCCGTCTGGCTCGTTACGTGACGGACGATCCTGATGATTACGCTTTTTAAATTGGCATAGAGTTTGCTTCTTAATCAAGTAGGTTGTTTTACCTGTGCCGGAGGTTGTTCAATGAGAAAACAAATGATTCTATCTCGTTGCTTGATTGTCGCGGTGATCATCATCCTGGGTATCGGGTGCGAATCGGGTGACGATATCACCGGATTATCACCAACGATCGCGGACGGCCTCGATATTGCCGGACCGGGGCAAGGGGCGGAAGCGGACGGAGATCGCGGTTTTGAACGCGCCGCGATGCGGGATAGCGGGATGGGTGGACACAATGCCGATGCCCTCATCACGAAGGAATCCGGGGGAACCCTGGTGTTCTGGAATGGTCGATTGACCGTCTTACCCGGGAGCATTGATGAAACGAAAGTGGTCACGGCCCGGACATACAGCCTGCAGCGCCATGATTTTTTCAAAAAAATCTATGAATTCGGTCCATCGGGAACAACCTTCGATCCAGATGCCGAACTGGTTCTGACATACTGCGATCTCGGTCCCCTGGTCCCGGATACGCTGGTGCTGCGCGTATTCAATGAGCAAACGCAAGAATGGGAACCCGCCGGTCACATGACTAATCATCCGTCAACCCGCACGTTTTCCGGACCTATCTCTCATTTTTCCCGGTATTCGTTATCCGGAAACGGCCAGGTTCTGAGACCTCAGGTGCAATAGCATCGAGGCATGAGGAGACGTTCAGGCATGATCGATCGCTGGCAGAACATGGTACAACGGCTCGAAACCCGGCCTTTATCCGGGATCGCTTGCCGTGATATAGCCGGCGAAATCGAAATGATGATGATCCACCTGCCGGTGGATCCCGGCGCTGCCATGCTCGACATCGCCCGGCAATGCCTCCGGCTGATGACCCCCCTGCCCGGTGCTTCCGAAATTCGCGATATCCTGTCACGATGCCTGATCCGACTCGGACGCGTCAATCACCGCTTGGGCAATCCGGAACTCGCCACCGACCTTTTCACCCAGGCAGCCGATTGTGCCCGGATCGCCGAATGCCCCCATCTCGAAGCCATCGCCTACATGGAAATCGGCGAGTTAGCCCGGCGGCGGGGCGATCTGAATACCGCCCACACGTACCAATCCGGTGCTCTGACTATCAGCGAAGCTACCGGACTCGACCGGGAACAGGCGGATGCATTGAACAACATGGCGAATATCGCGATCGAATCCGGGGATCTGGACACTGCGGAATGTTTGCTAACTCGGAGCCTGGCGATTGCGGAAGATATCGGGGAAACCCGGCTAGAGGGGCACATTTATAACAACCTCGGTGTTATCAACAGCCTGAGAGGCTGTTTCGACGAAGCGATCGCCGATTTCACCCGCGCCTTGCCTCGGCGGGAACAGGCAGGCGACGAAAAGGGGGTATCCGAAACGTATCACAACCTTGGCTTGGCTTATCTGGATTCGGGTAATCCTGCGCTATCGGATACCTACATCAAGAAAGCCCTTGAGAAAGCGCGCGACATTCGGGATGCAGGACAGGAAACCCACATCCTGCTGACGGTGACCGAATTGCTGTACCACACCATGGATTACGCCTACGCATTGACCATGGCCGAGCAGCTGACGCACCGGCAGGTCGAAATCGATGACCAACCTGGCTTGGCGGAAACAAAAAAACTGATGGGTCGGATCTTTCTCGATCAAGGCGCGATAGAACAGGCGGAACACGCCCTGTCCAACGCCGCCAACATGTTCCGTGAGCTGGGTATGCTTCCAGGCGAAGCCGAAACACTGAAAGAACTGGGGATCTGCTGCCGGCGTCAAGGTCGTATCACCGAATCGAACAGCTATCTGCACCAGGCTCGTACGCTGTTCGAATATCTCGGTAACCGAAGGGAAATCGATTCTATCGATACAATCGATCCTTTGTCACCCGCGTGATCACTCCTGAATATTCTTTGGATTCCCCGCCTCAACCGATCCAGACATTTGACGATTTTGTGATATTTCCTACAATACCCCTTCGTTACATGAGCGAAAACGGTCAGATTTCCAAGCGCAGTGTATGGAAATAATCGGTCGTAGGGGGAGGAAATGGAATGGGTCTGAAAATCGCTGTCGTCTCAATTTACGCGTTGTTGATTATAACCATTGGATTTCTCGGGATGCGAAAAACGCGTTCCTTCGCCGATTTTTTCCTTGGAGGCGGTGCAATCGGACCGTGGATGAGCGCTTTTACTTACGGCACCGCCTACTTTTCCGCCGTCCTTTTCATCGGGTTTGCCGGGAAAATCGGCTGGAGCTTCGGATATTCCGGCTTGTGGATCGCGGTCGGAAACACGTTTATCGGCGTTCTCGCCGTCTGGTGGCTTCTGGGTCATCGTATCAAGCAAATGTCCATCGAATACAACGTCACCACCATGTCGGAATATCTCGAAAAACGATACGAATCCCCGTTTCTGAAGCTGTTTTCAGCACTGAGCGTTTTCATTTTCTTCATTCCCTATTCCGCGGCCGTGTTTATCGGGCTGTCTTACCTCTTCCAATCCAATTTTCAGATTGATTTCACCTACGCCCTGGTTTTTATGGGCGTGTTCACCGCCGTCTATCTTGTTCTCGGCGGATATAAATCCATGACCATGGTCGATGTATTCTTCGGCATCATCATGACCGTGGGTGTTGTCATTCTGCTGATCTTTACAATCCGCTCCGGCGGAGGCCTGTCGAATCTGACAAACCGGCTGGCAGCCATCGATCCCCGCCTGACCGGCCCCGTCGGACCTCCAGGCATATGGCCCCTGTTCTGCCTTGTCACCCTGACCAGCCTGGCTCCGATGGGTATGCCCCAACTCGTTCAAAAATTCTATGCAATCAAAGATCGCCGCGCGATCCGAACCGGAATGGTCGCATCGACTTTTTTTTCGCTGCTGGTCTGCGGCACGGCCTATTTCACCGGCGCTACCACACGAATTCTCCTGTCCCCGGAAACCACTCCCGCCGCTTTCGCCAACGGCAAACCCGTCGTTGACGCCCTGATGCCCGTCCTGCTTTCATCGGTCATTCCCGAATCTCTTTCCGTCCTCATTCTGCTGCTGATTCTTTCAGCATCAATGTCCACGCTCGCCGCCCTGATACTCATCTCCAGTTCGTCCATCGCCAAAGATATTTACGCCGGTTTCATCAATCCTTCTATCAGTGATGCAAATCTGACCCGACTGATGCGATTCCTGAGCGCTTTCTTCATCCTGCTATCCGTCATCTTCGCCTACTTCCGTTTCGATACGATCGTCACAATCCTCGGTATTTCCTGGGGCGCTATCGGTTCGGTCTTTCTCGGCCCGTTCATCTGGGGTCTGTTCTGGCGGCGCGCTTCACGGATCGGCGCTATCGCGTCCTCCGTTCTCGGCCTGGCCACCTGCATGATTATGTATCTGAATGGTCACTCGTCTCCCGAAGCGGGCACCATCGGGATGTTTGTTTCGCTGGCTGTGAATCCGCTGGTGAGCCTGATCTTCCCCGATCGCACGGGCGTAAAGGAGGCTTGATCCATGAAGCGCAGCATCCCTTTCAACCTGGTGCGGACATGTTTCCTGGTGCTCGGTTTCCTGGTGCCCTGTTTCCTGATGCCGGGCTCTACTCGTGCAGACACCGGGGAATCGGACGATTCCCATCGGTTTGATTTCGGGTTCGATCATCGAGCCCGTTTCGTCGATTTTGATAATATCATCGATTATGACGACAACGCGGACGATTGGAATGAATTCTACCGATTCCGGACGCGTCTGTGGGGCTGTTTAACGGCTGGAAATGTGGAGTTTAAGCTCCAGCTTGCCAACGAATTCCGTCGATACAATCATCCCCATCGCGACGACTCGCTCGACGAAGCTTTTATCGATCTCTGCTATCTGACGGTCAACAACATTGCGGGTTCCGGCTGGTCCATTACCGCCGGGCGACAAAACATCATGCGCGGGAACGGGTTCCTGTTTTTCGACGGCAGCCCGTTGGATGGCTCCCGATCGACGTATTTCAATGCCCTGGTTTTTCGCCGGTCGTACGAACATGCCAGTCTGGAA
>JAFGMN010000052.1 GCA_016927515.1 candidate division CSSED10-310 bacterium
GCATGGGACACTGGTCGGTGATGAGGTGGCGACGACAGTGACGGAAGCGGCTCGGCTGGTGGCGGAAGCAGGGTTCGTATTGGATGGTATTCCCGGTGGTGAGGGATCCGCCAGTGGAACGGAGATTGTTGGGGCCTGTCTATGTACCCAGGCGGTCCGGGCGGCGCGCGATGCATCGGCGTTTCTCGATCGGCTTCGAATGGCCACGGGGGGTCGGGTTCCCGAAATCCTTTCGCCGGAAAGGGAGGGGTATCTTGCATGGCTCGGGTCGCAATCCCTGCTGTCTCCCGCATCGACCCATCGCCTTGTAATCGATTTAGGTGGAGGTTCGACGGAATTGATCCGGATGGGTCCAGGGGGGGCTTGCCGGGTGATCAGCCATCCCGTTGGTGCCGGGTCGGTGGATATAGTCAGCCGTGCTGCGGCCTGCGATCTCTGGACGCGACGGTACGGGGTGCGGCGGGAGCGTGATACTGGGGATGATGCAGCGGTTGTTTTAGGAGGCACAGTGACAACGCTGGTGGCCATCCGGCTGAGTTGTGCGGAGTATATTCCTGGGATGTTGCACGGGTACATGGTTCGCGTGGTGGATTTGGCGGAGCATGTCCGGGTGCTGGCACAGATGCCGATACTGGAGCGGTGTCGGGTACCGGGCATGGAACCCGGGCGGGAGCAGTTGATTGTCTCCGGTGGATGGCTGCTGCTCGGATTATGTGATGCACTGGGTATTGAACGGCTGATCGTCAGCGAACGCGGAATCCGATTTGGCCGACTGCAGGAATTGTTACAGGATGATGAGCTGCTGGAGTAATGGGCAAGATACGCTTAAGTCGTAGCGGTGGAACAGTTTTCGCATTTTTTGTCGCAGGTGGGTGGCTGTGGTTTCGCTGCATCTGTACGGGCTTTGGAGGGGTGATCGGTCACATACCAGCCTCCGCCCTTCAATACGAAGGAACCCAGGGAAATCATCCGCTCGGCGGTTTCCCCGCATTTTGGGCAGGGCTGCCGATGTCCGGCGGAAAACGGCTGCATCTTCTCAAATATATGATTGCACGACTGACAGCGATATTCGTAAATCGGCATATACACCTCCCTCGAATCGGTCACGACAACTGATCCATCCTTGGCCGCGCCGATCGATACGGGTCAATTTCTTATTTCTTCCGGCATGGATTGTCAAGTATCAAAAACGGCGCTTGCGTTCGAGTGGATGGTGTGGTAATGAATGTAGGAGATTATGCGGCGAACGGAGTGGGCTCTGTGCCCACTTATTTTTTGCCTGCAGGCGTCCTGGAGGATTGTGCATTGTGAAACAGGTCGAGCAGACAGTGTTTGCTCTGGCGGAAACCGTTGCGGAACCCATGGGTCTCGAGATCCTGGAGGCGCAGTTTGTGTACCATTCAAAGCGAATTGAAGTACGCATTGTGTTGGATCGCCAATCCGAACCGGTGTCTGTATCCGATTGCGCATCGTTCAGCCGACAGCTTTCCCGGATCCTCGACGTGGAGGATCCTATTGAAAGCGCCTATGTGCTGGAAGTATCGTCTCCCGGATTTCGGCGCTTGATCCGTGTTCCCCGCGATCTGACGCGGTTTATCGGTCACCGGGTGCGGCTCAAGCTGAGAGAACCCATCGCCGACCGCCGCGTATGGATCGGTAGCCTGATGAACGATATCGATCCGTTGCGGATCGATACGGGAGAAATCGGGGAACTGGCGATTTCGTTCGAGCGGATTGAACGGATCAATCTACACGATTAGACGGGACAGTCATTTACCATAAACCGAGGAAGTGGATATGAACGAGAACACCTCTGAAATGTTGCAGATTATCGATCAACTGGGCCGTGACCGCGGAATCGACCGGGAAGTGTTGATCGAAGCGATCGAGGCGTCAGTGGTTCATGCGGCGCGGAAGCATCTTGGCAGTTCCGAAACGCTGGAAGCGCATTTGAACCGGGAGACGGGTAAAATTGAACTCTACACGCTGAAAACCGTTGTTGAGACAGTGGGAACGCCGGAGCGGGAGATTGCGCTGGACAAGGCGAAAGAAATTTTCGCGGATGTGGAGCCGGGGGAGGAAATCGAAATCCGTCGGGATTTTGCTGAGTTGGGACGGATAGCCGCCCAGTCGGCCAAACAGGTGATTATGCAGAGGGTTCGCGATGCCGAGAGGGACATTGTATTTGAGCACTACCACAATCGGGTGAATGAGCTGGTGAACGGAATCGTGATGCGGATTGAGCGCGGCAATGTGTACGTTGATTTGGGAAAAGGTGAAGCGATTCTGCCCCGAAACGAGCAGTCTCCGCGGGATCATTTTCATCGCGGTGACCGGATCCGCGCTCTGCTGATCGAGGTCCGCAAGGATAAACCCGGTCCACAGCTGTGGCTATCCCGGTCCAATCCGCTTCTGATTAAAAAACTCTTTGAAAACGAGGTGCCCGAGATTTACGACGGCATTGTCGAAATCAAGGAGTGTGTTCGGGAGCCGGGTGGCCGGTCAAAAATCTGTGTCGTGTCGCATGACTACAATGTTGATCCTGTGGGGGCCTGTGTTGGAGTCAAGGGTGCTCGCGTTCAATCGGTGGTTCGCGAATTACGGGGTGAGAACATCGATATTATCCCGTGGACAGAGGAACCGGTGATATTCATATCCCAGGCTTTGTCGCCGGCGCAGGTCAGCCGTGTCGAGCTGAATCCTAAAACCGGATCTGCCATTGTGGTCGTAAACGATGATATGTTGTCACTGGCCATTGGGAAAAAGGGGCAGAACGTGCGTCTGGCTGCGAAGTTGACGGGGTGGCGGTTGGAGATTCAGAGTGAGACGGAGATGGCGCGGGCCCGTGAAATTATGCGTGGAAAGATCGAAGAGGCGGTATTGAAGTTCCACCGGCTGGATGGCGTGTCGGAGTCGATTGCCCGGTTGTTGACGGAGCAGTATTTGAATTTCAGTGCGTTGGCTGAGGGTAGTCTCCGGTGGATTGCCGGATTGCCGGAGCAGAATGATGAATCGGCGGCGCGGATTGTTGCGCAGGCGCTGGTGTTGGCGCGGGAAGAAGAGGGATATGGGAACGATAATAATCCCGAAGACGATGAAACGGTGACCGGCGATGTTTTTCCAGATGATGATGAAGACGACAATGCGAATGGCGAGGACGACGCAACGGTGTGAGCATATCTTGCCGGAAACCGGGCAGAGGATTATAATGCCGGACATTCCGAACGGAGAGGATGATGATGAAGGTTAAAGAACTGGCGAAAGAACTGGGCATGACAGGTAAAGAATGCCTGGACCGGTTGAAAGCGATGGGTATCGCCGTATCGGCTGTCACGGATGATCTCGATGACGAAACGGTAGAACTGGTCAAGGACGAATTGAGCGCCTCCACAGGCTTAGCATCTGCCGGCCCGAAGCAGCGGATCGAGATCATGGGTGATGAGATCCTGCTGGAAGGATCGGTTACGGTCCAGGAGTTTGCCGATGCTGTCGGCCTAAAAGGTCCCGCGATTCTACAGGCATTGATCAAGATGGGAAGGATGCTGCCGCTGACATCGGTGCTCGACGAAGAAACAGCGGTGAACCTGGCTGAAAAACTAGGATACCGTTTGGTCGTTATGGAGGAAGAGACCGTCGAACTCGTCGATGCCAGCCGGATGAAACCGCGCCCGCCGGTGGTCACGGTCATGGGGCATGTCGACCATGGAAAAACAACCCTGCTGGATGCTATCCGGGCGACTCAGGTGGCCGAACGCGAAGCCGGCGGTATCACGCAGCATATCGGAGCGTCCTGTGTTGACCTGCCCGAGGGCCGGGTCGTCTTTCTGGATACACCCGGTCATGAAGCCTTCACGCAATTACGTGCCCGCGGAGCCCACGTGACCGATATCGTCATTTTAATCGTTGCCGCTGACGATGGGGTGATGCCGCAGACGATCGAAGCCATCAACCATGCCCGGGATGCGGAAGTTCCAATTATCGTGGCGATCAATAAAACAGACAAACCCAACGCGGATGTCGAAAAAGTCAAGCACACTCTCGTCGCCCAGGATCTCGTTCCGGAAGAATGGGGCGGATCCACCCAAATGGTGTGCATCTCCGCAAAAAAACGGGAAGGCATCCGCGAACTCCTGGAACTCGTCCTTCTGCAGGCCGATGTGATGAACCTTAAAGCCGAATACGATACTCCGGCCGAAGGCGTGATCATCGAATCCCGCCTGGATAAAGGAAAAGGCCCTGTCGCAACCGTGCTCATCCGGAAAGGTACCCTGCATGTGGGCGATTGTGTGGTCAGCGGTTTGAACCACGGCCGGCTGCGAGCCCTGCTGGACTGGCAAGGTAAAAACATCGATTTCGCGACACCCGCTATCCCCGTCGAGATTCTCGGACTGTCGAGCCTGCCCAATGCCGGCGACGTGTTTTCCGTCGTGGCCTGCGAAAAAGATGCCCGCGATCTCACGCAGCAACGACAGGATGCACTGAACGAACAAAAACGCACGATAACAACCAAGATTTCGTTCGACGACCTGTTCACCAAGCTCCAGACAGGTTCCGTCCGCGAACTTAAAACCGTCATAAAATCCGATGTGCAGGGATCACTGGAAGCGATCGAGGATTCACTGAATAAAATCACGGTCGGCGACGTGAAAATTAAGGTCATCCACAAGGGCATCGGCTCCATCACTGACAACGATATCATGCTGGCATCCGCTTCCGGCGCCGTTGTCATCGGGTTCAACGTCCGGCCAACCAGTATCACCCGCAAAATCGCCACCCGCGAAAAAGTCGAAATCCGCACCTACCGCGTGATCTATGACCTCCTCAATGATGTCCGGGCTGCACTGGAGGGCATGCTGGAACCCGAATACAAAGAAGTCATCCTCGGCTCCGCGGAAGTCCGCCAGATATTCTCGATCCCCAAAATCGGTAAAATCGCAGGCTGCTACGTGACCAATGGAAAAATTCTCCGGTCAGGTTCCATGCGTCTGATCCGGGACGGTATCGTTGTCTGGGAAGGTAAAATTGCCGCATTGCGGCGGTTCAAAGACGATGCCCGGGAAGTGGCCCAAGGCTTCGAATGCGGTATCAGCCTGGACGGATTCAGCGATCTGAAAAGCGGCGATTACCTCGAGTGCTTCGAGATGCAGGAAATCAAGCGCACCTGATATCCATGCCTGTCGGAATCTGCCATATCGAGTTCGAAATTAACGGCGCGATGTCTCTGAAAGATAAACGACGGGTCGTTAAATCCATCAAAGACCGCATCCGCAACCGCTTCAATGTCTCTGTGGCGGAAATCGGCGATCTGGATCGTTGGCAACGAGCGGAAATTGGGATCGCCTGCATCAGCAACGATGCAGCGTATATCGACGGCCAAATGGCCTCGGTTATCCGGATGATGGAAACCGACGGCCGCATCAATCTGATCGATGTATCCACCGAGATCGTCTGAACCGATCACGGAATGACACGGTTTATCCATCGGTGGTTGGAGATCACGGAAAGGGAACTGAAAAAATGAAAAACTTCCGGTGCGAACGCGTCGCTGACCTGATCACCCGGGAAATCTCCCGGATTCTCACGCAACGAATCTCCGATCCACGCCTCCAACAGATCACCATCACCGGTACACGGGTCAGTCGCGATATCCGAATGGCAACGGTGTTCTATACCGTGTTCACCGGAGAAGGCAACGATCCAGCTGTCGCCATCAGCCTCGACAAAGCCGCCGGCTTTATTAGACGTGAACTGGGCCGCACACTGGAATTGAGATATGTTCCCGATCTGCGATTCGAATACGACGTTTCCCTGGAACACGGAAACCGGATCTGGTCTCGTCTCGATGCGCTCGGCAACCCGGCCCCCGATGCCGATCCCACAGCGAGTGATGATGACCCCGATCAGGAACACCCGGCGGATTCGTTCGATGACTTCGACAATGAAGATATTCTCGACGACGCAGATAGTTTCGACGACGAAGATGATTTCGACGACGAA
>JAFGMN010000053.1 GCA_016927515.1 candidate division CSSED10-310 bacterium
AACGATAACCACCCGCCGATTCAGCATCGGACCTGGATTTCGCCGCCGCTCCCTTGCAGGAACCGGTTTCAAGCCGGCTATCCAGATCAACACAGCGGATATGCAGAATAACCCTACTCCCGCAGCTTCATGCTCCGGATAGGGATGGGACAGCAATATCTTTCCGACAATCACCGTCGCCATCGCCCCAACACCGGGGACGATTCCCGGACAGGCACTCCGGCGAATCCATCCTCGGAACCAACGGATACTTGGTTTACCCATACCGCTCACCAACCAAAAACCACCCAAACCAATGAGGATCTTAACCGTCAGTCGTGTCTGGGTAAACCATTGCAGACCGACTCGATGGCTGTCGGGTATCCCGTGTGTGCTCGCCAGAAACAACAGGCCTGCGACGGCCGCCGCCATTCGGATATCGACAATCGGAACGCGCGACGACCTTATCCGACCGAGACCGACAATCATCAAGCCGATCAAACCGGATAAAACCAGGAAGGCCATTGTCTGCTGCAGATGGAACTGCCGGACAGCCCGTTTTTCCTCTGGAGTCGGTGGGAATGGAAAAAGGCGATATCGCGGGATAGGCCGCATGGTCCGCATTCCGGGGGGCGACCACTTCAGATCCAGATAGGAGTTGCCGCCCAGATTGGCATATTCGATGTTCAGTTCATGTAAACCGGTAGACAGATAAATGGTATCCATGACAGGAAAGCGGAATTGCTCCTGTATGGATGAAGTCAGCACTTTCCGGCCATCGATCGACAAAACAGCGTTATCATCGGCCTGAAGTGAAAAGCCGTAGTCACCCGCTTCATCGATCATCAACCATGCATGAAACACCATCTCCACATGATCGAACCGGAATGACGGCTCGGTAACACTATTGAGACGGCCCCGGTTACCCTGCAATCCGTCGACCGACCGGTTCCCGCTCAGCGAACGAACGATGCGGGTTGTGAATCCTTGAGATACCGGGTTCAATCGCGGCAAGAAATACCAGGTCGCAAACAGCAGAAACACCAAGACCCCGAGCAGACCGCCGGCGAGACAGGACATCCCCGGGCGGAGCCGAAAAACGCGTCGGACACCGGAAGTAAATCGGATCGTGCTCCATATCAGTAGAAGAATCCCGACAGCGACGCCCTGATTTTCCAGGCAATCGAGAGCAAGCAGGAGCCGATACAATCTGAACAGGGATGGTTCCGGAATAGACCGGAACAGAAATCCTGGGCCGATCACGCTTCGGCGGCGACCAGGAGGTTGCCATTCCAGGCGCATCCCGGCATCGGCAGTGCCGTTGAAATAGCGGATTTTTATTTTCTTCCAGCCGCGGGTCAGTTCGAACCGGTGATGGATTTCCCGGGCTGGATGGTATCCCGGATCCGATAAAATCAGGGCTTCATCGATCCAGAGATACACTCCGTCATCGCTGGCCACCGTCCAGTGGTATGATCCATTCGCAGGGAGATACAGATATCCGGTCATTTCCAGGCTGAAATGGGAGCCTTCCAGAATGGTATCATCGGGTCGTTGCAATTGTGATATCGGTATCACAACTGATCGTTGACTCGGTCCCTGCCACTGCTCCCCTTTGAACCGGGTCACATCCAAGCCCGGTTTTCCACCCATGACCTGAAACAGGCGTCCAGGATAAGAAGGAAACAGCCAATGCGCTGCAAACAGGCTGACTGGAACCATCGCCAGAACGGCGAAAAGAAGGGTAATCCATGCTTCCCTTCGTCTCGGCCTCGATTCGTTTCCGTGTCTATGCGTCCAAACCGCCAACATCTCACGCAGTCTACGGCTGCCCGGACATTCCGTCAATCGATCCCTGATAAACCAGGAACCGGTAGCGCTTCCCATGTGTTGATTTAGGAGGCAATGGTAATAGGATTGCCGGAAACCTCCTTTACCCTTGGATCCGTGGCTCCTTCGCTCGTGCATCGGAGGAGCCTTTTTTTATGCCCTGTTGAAATCGATTCGGGAACATAATACATATAGGAATACTTTTTCCGCGTGCGGAAAACCCTTTATTAACGGCATCAACAATACCAGAGGAGGAGCCATGGAATTTTTGAACAGACTCAACTCAGCGTATGAAAAAATCGTGATCAACGGAGATCCGGTGCAACAGATGGAAGTATTGGAGCAGCGGATGGCGGCGAAGAATATGATCATGGAGATTGGCGGTGTCAAGCGGCCGTTTCCGACGTTTCTGAAGCCGTATTTTGTTGACATGAAGCGGCGGGACCTGATTGCGCGACACACGCGGAATATCATCAGTGGCGTCGAAAAGGTCGGCAAGCTGTTTTTGGAGGGGTATGATTTTGCTGGTCAGGTCCATCAAGAAGGCCGGATCGCTGAATTGTCCAAGGTGGACCCGGTGTATCCCAGTTTGCAGGTGATGGTACGGCTGGACTGCTTCTTTCATCCGGAAAACGGAGAGATGAAATTCCTGGAGTTCAACTGCGGGGATCCGAGTGGTATGGGTTGGCACGATGCCATGCTCGACATTTTTCTTGATTTGCCGTGCATCCACGAATTGAAAGAGCAATTCGCTGTGCATGTGGATCACTTGTTGGAGACGCATCGGAAGGCGATGTTGTATAAGTATCAGCAGTGGTGTGAGGGCAAGAAGATCGCCGTCAAAGACAAACCGACATTCGCGATTGTCTGCTGGAAAAACTCGACAATTCTCGACGATGTGATGGAGATCGTGTTGCGATACAACGATGCTGGATATCCAACGGTGTTTGCCGATCCTTCAGATTTTACGTATGACGGCCGGAACGTTTTCGTGGGTGATACGCGGATTGATGCCGTGTATCGGGATGCCATTGATGACTTCATCAAACCGCAGTTTTGGGATCACTGCCAGGACATTCTGAACGCTTATCGGGATCAGAACATTTGTTTCGTTAACCCGGTGCGTGCGGCGACAGGTGATTTCAAAACCCTTCCGGCGATTATGAGCAACGAAAAGTACCAGCACCTGTTCACTGAAGAAGAGTGGTGGACTATGCAGGAAACCGTTCCGTGGACGCGACACGTGAAGGCTGGGATGAAGACGGAGTTTCACGGAGAAAAAGCGGAATTGATCGACCTGATCAAGCATAACAAGGACAGTTTTGTTTTGAAGCCGAATGAAGGCTACGGCGGTTTCGGTATTTATATCGGCAACGATCTGAGCCAGTCGGATTGGGATGCGGCGGTTGAAAAAGCATCAGCACCGGATCGAGATTATGCTGTACAGGAATTCGTCCGGATCCCCGTGGACAAGTTCCCGGTGGTTGAGAACGGCGTGTTCAAGGGGTTCGTGAACAAGAACGTGAATATTAATTACTGGTCTCACGCCGGAGAATTTGCTGGAGCGTTTTTACGGGCCGCTGACGGAAAACTAGTCAATGTCCATCAGGGTGGGGGTTTGGTTCCGGTATTCTTCATGGGTGACAAATAAGCCGCGACCGGGCTGACTGGTCGGATAATCTGACGCTCTGAACCGAATTTCGGTGCCTAGAAAACAACATGAGCATCTGTCGAGCCTCTTACGGGAGGCTCGTTTTTTTCGTGTGCGGCACACCATTGCGAACGCAACGGACAGGGCAAAGAAACGCTGTGCGATAAAATCGGTGTGGTTATGCGCAGATGGCGATCACTGAGATTTCGATGGCGGCATCCCGAGGAAGACGAGCGACTTCCACGCATTCACGTGCCGGCGGCTGGTGGGTGAACATCTCACCGTAGATTGCATTCACTGTAGAAAAATCCTGCAAATCCTTTAAGAAAATCGTGGCCTTGACCACGTGTTCGGGCGTCAGACTGGCTGCTTGCAGGATACCAGCAATGTTCTTGAGAACCTGACGTGATTGCGCGTCGATGCCACCGGTAACGATTTTACCGGACACCGGGTGCATCGGAAGTTGTCCGGAAATAAAGAGGAAATTTCCGGCTCGTATCGCCTGGCTGTAGGGTCCGATAGCGGCAGGAGCCGAATCCGTTGTGATAATCTGTCGATTCATCTTCTTTCTCCTTTACTTTGATGCACGAACGTCTATCTGCGGACAATGCATTCGAATGGAACAGGTGGCGCATCGGGGTTTACGGGCTTTACACACGGCCCGTCCATGCAGGATCAAAGCATGCGTCCCCGGAAGCCAGAGGGATTCCGGCAGCAGGCTGCGAATATCCTGCTCGATCACATCCGGATTTGTGTGCCGTGTCAAGCCCATGCGCCATGTCAAACGCTTCACGTGCGTATCCACCATCACCGCCGGTTGTCCGAATGCGTTTCCCAGAACACAGTTGGCGGTTTTTCTCCCAACACCGTCCAGCTCGACCAGAGCAGCCATCGATGACGGAACCGTACCATCAAACCGGTCTACGATGGCCTGACAGCTCGTGATGATATGCGATGCCTTGCTTCGAAAAAAACCGGTGGACCGAATCAGGTTTTCCAGTTCATCAACCGGTGCTTCAGCAAAATCCTGGACCGTGGGAAACCGTTCGAACAGCGCTGGAGTCACCTGATTCACCCGGGCATCGGTACATTGAGCCGACAGAATCGTCGCCACCAGGCACTGCACCGGATTGGTAAATGTCAATTCGGATACAGCATCGGGAAACTCCACCAGAAGCCTGTCAATGATTGCTCGTGCCCGTTCCTTTCGATGCGCCTGAGATTCCCTCATCGGTTTTTTCCTTTTCCTCTGTGCGTTCCAGTTCATCGATCATGTGGATATACCGATCGATATCAAATTTGCGGGAAGCACCGGTGCGGCTCATATACCTGATCTTACCCACAATCGGCCGCTCACCCCAGGCCCGATCATGCACACCGCCGATACTCCACGCTATCCCCACATATCCGTTCGGATCCCTGCCGTCCAGGGAATACCGGTCATTCAACCTGATCGCCGTGGCCAGCGCTGTTTCAGGATCAACACTCCATTCCAGGATTTTTTTTGCCCAATACATGCGCAGATATCCGTGCATTTTCCCACGAATCACCAGTTCCCTTTGGGCTGCGTTCCACAACGAATCACCTGTTTCCGCAGATTCCAACCGCTCCGGTGCAACTTGTTCATACCGTGTGTCCATTCGATGATCATCCAGCGTCCTCCGGGCCCAGGCAGGAAAACCGTCCAAACGATCATATCCGGGAGTATAAAAGCAAAAATTGTCAGACAATTCCCGCCGGATAAATACCTGTTCGATCATGTCTCCTGAACTCGACGATGTGGATGCCAGGATTGTCTGAACGATGCGCTGGGCCGATATCTGGCCGAAATGGATGTATGGAGACAGGTGACTTTGAGCATCCGTGCATGGGTCATTGCGTCGGTCAGAATACTGATCAAGCCGGGTTGTAATGAATGTTTCGAGCATCTCATGGGCTGCACGGCTTCCCGGATCCAGCCAGCAGACAGGAGGAGCCCCGTCCAGAGCAGCCGCCTGATCGTAGAGCTTTCGCCACGGATTCCGTGTACAGAAACCGATGGACGGCATCACCGGCAGCTCCGGGTAATCCACCAGAAACTCCTGCATACGCCTCATCAGGGGTCGCCTCAGGATATAAGCGCCAAAAGCGGCACGCGGGTATGCTTCCCAGCAGGGAACGATATTGTGGGCATCGACCTGAATGACCGGGATCGTGACGGATCGTATCACCCGTTCAAGCCAGTGCAACTTGATGCGCAAAGGATCAAAATCGGTAAAGAGGCAGCCGACGCGGTTCTCTTTCAACCAGGTCGGAAGGGTGATTTCCGGGTCACCGGTGAGGATGATGAACGGAATATTGCATGCATGCAGCTGTGCTTCCGTTTCCTGGAGACCGGTGAGCATGAAATCGAACTGCCGCCAAACCGCATCCAGGAACCCGTCAACCAGGCAAAAAACAACGATGAGCGGGCATCCGGACGAGCGGGAATAGTCGATGGCGGCGGTGAGTGCCCAGTTATCTTCAGCGCGCTGGTCACGGCTCATCCAATATACGGCCGGACCGGATCGGACCGGATCGGCATCGTTCAACTGCCGGATGCGGGCGGGATGAACGCGGCTGTTCCTCTGGAAGGTCACACCTTTTTCCACCGTCCTTCGTGTATCTGTATGACACACGTGAAAGGAGGATACCATGAATGACATCACGATGAAATCATCTGGTGAACGGAACAATCAGTATGCTCAGTCCATCAGAAAAGCTGTTCTCGCAGCGATTCTCCTGCACATCATGCTGTTTTATTGCATCACTCAAAAAAACACCGTGCTCGTCAGTGCCAAACCGGTCACTCGTGAATCGCCTCACTTCGATATTCATCCCATCGTTCTTCCACCCACTCCGAAATCCTCCCCGGCTCCCCAGCGACGCCATGTTTCACGTAATACACATCCTAAACGGGTGATCCGCGTACAGGCCATCCGACCCGCTTCCGTGGCCGTCGTTCCCACAATCGGATTCGATCCATCCATCGAAGAATCTCTGAACATCGATCTCTCCAATTGGGAAATGCCCAATGTCGAACCTCCGGATTCAGCTCCATATACATTAAACCATCCGTTAATCGTTCCTCCCCGGTGTGTTATTCGGATATCACCGGAGTGCCCCCCCGTCATCCGACGTTTGGGTCTGCAGGGGTCTGTCACAGTCCGGGTTGTCATCAATCGGGATGGTGTTCCGGATACGATCGAGATTATCGAGTCGTTCAACCCGGTATCGGACCAGGCGGCGCGGGACGCCATCGTCCATTGGCGGTATGAGCCCGCGACCATAAACGATATTCCTGTACCGGTAGAAATCCTTGTCACCGTTGTGTTTTCATCGCGTTTATAAGGCGATTGGCCGACACGTCTTCTTCTTCGGATGATCCTTTTGTTGACATTCAACATCCTTTTTCGTATGAATTATTCAAAAGTTGTGGGGGATAGCGAGATGGAGCAGCGGATTGGTTCTTATCCGATTGTGCGAAAACTCGGCGAAGGGGGTATGGGCCGAATCTTTTTAGTTCGGGATACCGAAGACGGTTCTCTCTGGGCAGCGAAGCAATACAAAGGGGATATGACTCGGCCCCTGTTCGTTCAGCGATTCCGCAGGGAATTTCGTGCGTTGCAGTCTCTGAACCATCCCGCGATCGTCCGTGTCAGGAACATGGAATTCACCGATAATCTGATGTTCTTTTTGATGGAGTATGTTTCGGGACGACCGTTCGACCGCGTCTTGAATCAGCCGAGGGAATACGGTACCGAGTGGATCCGGCAGGTCCTGCACTGGATGCGGTACTTATGTGATCCGCTGGAATACATTCATCAGCACCGGATGATTCACCGGGATTTGAAACCGGGTAACCTGATGATTATGGGTCCCGGATCGGATCCTCCGGTTAAATTATTGGATTTTGGAGTCATTCACTGGCTGCATGCCGATTCGGTCTCAACGGCGACACCCACTTTCATGGGATCCTTGAGATACATGGCTCCGGAACAGATGAACAGTGGCGGGATCGATCTGCGTTCCGACCTGTATTCCCTGGGCATCATCATGTATGAAGCAGTGACTGGTCAACCTCCGTTCGCCGTTGATAATCCATTGTTGCTGATGAGTCTTCATCAGACAGGCGCTCCCCCTCCCCCTCAGCGATACAATCCGAATGTATCAGATCCTCTTCAGAATTTGATCTTGACTCTGTTATCCAAGCGGCCGGACGATCGTCCAAGCAGCGCCCGAGAAGTGGCCGAATGGATCGATCGCATTCTGGAAGGGGATTCATTCGTTCCCGTCGATCCGCGCAAATCCGTTTTTCTAACGGGTATGCTGTTCACGCCGGAGCTGTGTGGGCGTGAACCCGAGATCCGAAAACTGCGGGATATGTACCAATTGTGCTGCAACAATACCATGCGGGTCATGACGGTCCATGGATCAACAGGAATTGGGAAATCCCGATTGCTGACCCAGTTCCAGAGACTTCCGGAAACGTCCCAGCAGATTGTTTTTCACGGGGAATTCCAGAAGAATGGTCCAATCCACAATGGGTTGATCTACGCGTTGCGTCGAGGCAGGGAATCGTCGAAAAAACGACACTTGATGCAATCTACGGCATCTTACGAGACAATCGATGCGTTGAATGCGGCGATCAAGCAGGCCATCCTGATGCTGGAAGGATCCACTGGAGCGCATTCGGATCCGGTGAACATCAAGCAAATAGCCGCCGGTATCGCCCAACTCCTGAGCCGCATCTCCACCGATCAGCCGGCGATCTTGATCCTCGACGATCTCCATTATGCCCGTGCCGGTGATCTGAACCTGTTGAAAAATCTGATCCAATTCTACGAGATTCAGAATCTGAATGACCGGAACCACGGGTTTTGTATCATTCTGGGATACCGCGATGAACCCGGCATGATTACCCGAAACCTGGCGGCATTTCTCGATTGGATGGACGCGCGGGAAATCCGAGTCGATCTCCCGCTCAAAGGTCTGAATAAAATATCTGTAAACCGGATGATCACATCGATGCTGGGCGGTTTATCAGCGCCGGTTCTCGGCGTTTCCGTATATGAAGATTCCGATGGCAATCCACTGCATATCGTTGAAATCATCCGGGAACTGATCGAAAACCAGCCGGATCCCATCTGGAATCGCCTGGGTCAGAACGAAGATTCGTTGACCATTCCAAGTCCGGCACGCATTACACAAATCATGGGTCGACGAATCGACCGGTTTTCGGAAGATGTCCGGGAGGTTATAAATGCGGGCGCTGTTCTGGGAGCGTCGTTTCGGGCCGATGAGCTTGAACGCTTGTGCGATTTGCCTGACGATACGTTTCTGGATCAAGTTGACCAATTGCTGCGTCAGCGAATCATCGAGGAAGACCCGTTCCGGCCTGAAACGTATCGTTTTTCGCACCAGAAACTTCAGGAAGCCGTTTACGCGAAAATTCCACCGGATGAGATCCGTACACTCCATGCTAAAGCCATTTCCGTCCTCGAATCGCTGCATGTCGATCACCTGGCACGAGCTGCATCCCGGTTGGTTTTCCACGCAGAACGAATCGACGACCTGAATAAGACATACGATTACAGTATCCTTGCATCCAAACATGCCGATGCCCTGGGTGACCAAGTCGATGCTCAAGATCACCTGCAACGAGCAATCACTCTACTGGACAAACTAACCCTGCCACCCGGCGGCCGCGACCGCCGCTACCTCGAAACAAATGTTTCCCTGGCCAGTCTCGTCCGGCGCAGCGGCAATACAATCAAAGCCTCTCAGATTCTCCAGGACATCACTGTCCTGTCGGAAAAAATCGGAGATAATCTTCTGCACGCACAAATCCAGAAACAACTCGGTGCCATTTGGGGTCATCAGGGCCGTATCGACCAGGCCGTTTCCGCCACGGCATCCAGCATTGCCGTCTTCGAGCGGGAAGGGTGTCATTCGGATGTCATCGATTGCTATGTCAATCTCGGTGCATCGTACAACTATGTCCGGAACTATGAAAAAGCGAGGGAAAACCATCGGATCGCGATGGAAAAGGCACAGATCGAAAATGATGAATATCGTTTGGCCATGTCGATGATCAATCTGGGAATGACGTTCGCCAGTGAATGGAAGGGTCCGAAAGCGATTCCATATCTTGAGCGCGGTCGGCAGATCGCTGAGAAAATCCAATCGAAACGATTGATTTCCTATGCGTTGATGGGGCTTGCCAGTGCATACCTGTCGCCCGAACTGATCGACACGCACGCAGAAAGAGCCATCGACTTGACCGACCAGGTGATGGATCTTTCCCGGCAGACCGGTGACATCTCGAGTCTGGTGGACAGCCTCTACAAGCGCAGCATGGCATGCAACCATCTCGGACGACTCAATCTTGACGATCTTGACCGGGCTATTTCCTTGGCGAGCCAATTCGGTCAGCATACATATGCGCAGGGCGTGATCCAGTACAAAGAAATGATAACGTCCCAGGTTGTTTCCCAGAAGAACGGATCCGGCAACGAAAGCCGTGATGCATCTTCCGGCAACGATTTTCGATAAGAGGTCAACGGGCGGAATTGCATTCAGCTCGTCTTTTCATATGTCGATCTATCTTTTCGAGGAGGTGTATAATGCCATTATCGTGTTCCAGCCAGATGAAAGTCAAAGCCATTCAGTTGTTTTTCGAAGACCCGAATACTGTCTGTTCCAATGACGTCCGGGATTATTGGATGAGTATGGACTGTGACGACACAGTTGAAGTGGAGATCACGGAAATCAACCTTTCGACGACCGAAATGATCATGAATACCGGGGAACGGTCTTATGAGATGCTCGAAGAAGGGGAACTTCCGCCCGTTTTAATGTGCCAGAACTTGTTTTCCGATGCCTGGAAAGACAACACAAACCTGGTGATGTTCAAAATGAAAGAGCTTTCTTAAAATCGTTCGTGATGCATTGGCTTTCGAACGGTTTGTTGCCAACATCGATCGTCACGGTATCTTCTTGACCCTGTGAGGATCGTACTCGGATTATGTGCCGGCCTGTCTGAATCGGCCAAAAAACAGGGATATCCGGAGAAACTGTCCGAAATGGTGTATCGTCGATTTCCCATGTCAGCCATTCCGTTTTGCTGTCGGCTAAGGCAGACAAGACGATTGTTGCATGTCCCGATGGTATTTCCGGATCAAACAGGTACAGTGTATTGGATTCGGGTGAGATAATATTCAGGTCGGATGGTTCGGAAACCCCGGTATCCGATTGTTGTTGGGATGATGGATCATTATACCCAAATTTCAACGCTGGTTTGTGCGGATCGTAGAGGGCATCCATTATCCGGTGAGCCAATTCCGCGGTCGCCCGATACCCGGTGACTTGGCGCATGGGTCTGCCATCCGGTCTTCCCATCCATGTCACAACCCGGTATCGAGGTGACCAAGCCACCGTCCAGGCATCCCGGCATCCTTCCGATGTGCCGGTTTTCACCGCCACCGGGTAGTCGTATTCCATATGACCCATGCGCGGGAAACTGGGGAGACGCGCCATGGGATCGGATAAAATGGAATTGATCGCTGCCACTGTCGATTCGGAGAAAATCCGTCGCGGTGATTCTGTCACCTGACCATTGAACAGCCGAAACTGCGTCAGCAGACCGCGATGTGAAAACACCGAATACGCCCGAGCAAGCTGCTCCATTGTCACCGGCATCCCTCCAATGGCCAGACCCAAACCATACCGGTCACACGGTGCATCATGCCGATGCAGATCCAGATCCGCCAGGCAACCGAACATGCGATATACTCCCGTTCTCCGCAGGATATGAACAGCCGGAACATTACGGGACGAAGCCAATGCCCGATCGACGGAAATCGGACCCATCCACCCCCGGTCGAAATTACGGAATCCGCCCGCTGTAACCATGTCATCCGCGAGAATCATGTTTTCATCGATCACACCCGTATCGAAACCCAACGCATAGACAAACGGTTTCAACGTGCTTCCCGGGGATCGCCGGACTCGCGTGTAGTCAATAGCGCCGCATGTTTCGCGATCAAAGTAATCCACCGATCCAACCAGGGAGATCACCGTTTCATCTTGACCATCGATCACCATCGCCGCCGCATTCCTCGCACCGGATGCCGACCAGGCAGCGACGCAATCACGCGCCAGCTCCGTCACCGCACGCTGCAGCGTCATATCAATCGCCGTCCGGATCCTTTCCTCCGGAAACACCGGTATCTCTCGAAACCGCACTGCCAGATGAATTGCTTCCTCCGGCTGCCGCCAGCGCGGCTGAAGCTCAATCTCAGCAACCTGCCGGAACGCCCGGGTATACTCCACATCCGTCAAATATCCCCGATCCCGAACCGTCTCCAATATCCGCCGG
>JAFGMN010000008.1 GCA_016927515.1 candidate division CSSED10-310 bacterium
GCTTGCATCGCACGGCAAACCGGCGTCCCGTCACGGCCGATCGAAAATGGGCCAGGCCCGCCTGAACGATGATGTCCAGTTCAGTCGTCTCCAGTCGTTGCACCCGGGCGATGGATATCGTGCCGAACACGCGGCTCACCGTTGGCACGACGGCAAGATCCCGGGAGCGAACGGTGATGATTCCCTGTTCGCGCCGGATCTGCGTTCCCGTCGGATCGCATCCGGAATGGTGTATTGCATCCCACAGGTTGGAAATCAGCCGATGAGCGAATGCGCGGCGGACGGGCTTGCTTTTCAGCAGCATTTCCCCGGGTTTGAGAATGAGATGGCATACGGGGGTATCGATGGAAGGAGACGTCATCAGAAGTGCCATTTCCTGATTGCATTTTTCAGGATGACCGGGATGCGATGCCAGGTCGCCCTGAATATCCGCCAGAGAACATGAGGGCGCAGGTAGAATGAGAGAAACGCCCGATGGTAGAGTCGTTTGAGTTCCTTCAGTGTCATCCCCTGGGGTGCATAAATATGGGAATCGATCCGGATGGCCCGGAACGGCGGATTGGTTATTTCACCGCGGTCGAGAAGGCGGGCGAATTCCGGGCTTCCCGGTAACAGCAGAAATGTGAAGAACGTAGCGGCGAAGATGTCGAGTTTTTTAGCGAAAGCGATGGTTTTTAGAATATCCTGCCGGGTCTCGGTCGGATAGCCCAGGATAAACATTGCGTGAATTTTAATGGATGAATTGCGTGTGATCATCGCTGTTTTCACCCGGACGGTTTCCAGGCGCAGATCCTTGCACATGTAGTCTAGCACCCGCTGCGACCCCGATTCCAGGCCCACCGAGAGAATCGTGCAACCGGCCTGCTCCATCAGCCGGACCGTGGGAAGATCCAGATTATCCAGACGGGATCCGCCGCAGCTCCAGGTGATTTTCCAGCCCCGGTTGATGATGCCCCGGCAGAAACCCGTCACGAAATCCATGTTCATCATGAAGTTATCGTCCATGATTTCGAAATCCGTCATACCAAACTGGTTGATCAGCAAATCCAGTTCATCCAGGACATTGGCGAGCGATCGCTGACGCAACCGTTTTCCTCCGACGATGTTCTGCGCACAGAAGGAGCATCGATACGGGCAGCCGCGGCTGGTGATGATCGGAGCTCCCACTTCCGCCGGATTCCAGAAAAACCAGCGATCGGTGTATTTCCTGGGATCCATGAGATCCCATGCCGGCATACCGAAATCATCCAGATTCGGGTGACGAACGGGCGGCGTCGCACTCCAGCTTTCGCCGTGACGGTATACGATGCCCGGAATATGCCGGAAATCGGAAGCCCGGTTGTCCAGCGCATCGGCCAGCATCGGCAGCGGAATTTCGCCTTCCCCCCGAATCGCGAAATCCATCGCAGGAAATAGCGTTTCGAACTCGTCGATCTGCATGATCGATACGTGCGGCCCCCCAATCACCTGGCGCATGTCAGGGAACTCGGTTCGAACCGCTTCCATGGATTCCCGGGCGGAAACAACTTCCAGACTGAAAATTTTCAAGCCCAGCAATGCTGGACGAAACTCCCGGATCATCGATAGAAACCGGTCGAGGGATTCATCTGTCTCCCCCTGATAAATCGCGACCTGATGGCCTGATTTCCGCAACGCAGTCGCCAGATATCCCAATCCCAGATCGGGCATCTTGCTCTGCGTCTGCTTCGGGGGTGCCACCGCCAGTAAAACTCTCACTCAGAGCCTCCTCTGTGCATTCATTCAACACACGGCTTCATTCTACAAAAATTTCTATTGAAATCTACCGGATAGACTCTATACTGCGACCACTCCGGTATTTCGACGGAATCAAAGCGGTTCCGGGATCATACCGGAACGGTCATGGGAAACGGCTAAAGCAGGGGGTTAAAAACATCCATGGATCGGCTGCAAAAGCTTGGAAAACGGTTGATTTGCGATGATTGCAGTACGAAATACTACGACATGAATCGCACTCCCAACAAATGCCCAAAATGCGGCAGCTCGAAGATTCGGAAAAAGATGTTGAAGACGGCGGCCATTCCGGTCAACATCGACATCGACGAAGAAGATATCAAAGATGTCGAAATCGATCTTGAACCGCTGGACGATCTGGATCTGGGGTCGGATGACGATGACACCGACGACACCGAAGAACCCGATCTGCACATGGCAACGATCGATCATTCCGGTCTGGGTGATGATTCCGGCGACGATCTCTGATTCTGCCGCGACAGAGAAGCCATAACCCGCCGGATACCCACTTCAATCATCCGTATCCGGTAATCCCGGGTCGCACGAAAATCATCGATGGGAGCTGCCGCATCGATGGATGCCGATACACATTCGGACACAGCATCCGGCGATAGCGCTCGACCGACAAGACAGTGCCCGGCCCGTTCCACCAAAACCACCCGGGGCCCGGCCGCGCCCAATGCAACCCGGGCTTCCTCGACCACGTTCCCATCCATTGTCAGGCCGATTGCCACAGACACTTTGGCCAACGCCTGGGCACACCGCGGCACCGACTTGAAAAAACCCGACACGCGCCGGGCATCCACCGGAAAGATAACCTCCACAATGCATTCACCACTATTTAAACACGTTTTCCCTGGCCGGATCACCAATTCCTCCACCGGAATCGTCCGGGTGCCTCCACCCGGATTGACAGTTACCACGTGGGTCTTCAACGCTGCAAGAACCGGGAAACTGTCACCGGCCGGCGATGCGTTGGCCAGGTTCCCACCCAGCGTACCTTTGGCCCGAATCTGCGCGGAACCCACCTGTGTAGCCGCCTGCGCCAGGGCCGGTGCATATTGCCGGACATGGGGATCCGTCGTCAGTTCAGCCCAGGTCACCCCGGACCCGATCCGCATTCGGCCATCGACGATCCGGATATGCTGTAGTTCAGCACACCGCGCCAAATCAATCCACATGTCGCCGGCAGACCCTTTTCCCTGCCCGTTTTTCGACACCATCAAATCGGTTCCACCCGCCAGAAACCGCAAATCCCAACTGTCCAGAACCTCCAGCGCCTTCAACTCCTCGAGATGCTTCACCGGAATGACATCCACCCGATCCGTTTCACGGATTTCCCCGCGATACTCCCGATACCTCGGCACAGGCATGACCGAAACGGAATGCAGCGATTGAAGAGCACGGAAAATAGCGTCATATCCGGTGCACCGGCACAGGTTTCCCGCCAGTGCTTCCCGGATGGCATCCCGGGTTGGATTGGGGTTATGATTCAGCAGTCCTACAGCGGACATGACCACACCCGGCGTGCAAAACCCACATTGGACCGCTCCATGAGTCACCAACGCATGGAGCAGCGGATGGACCGGCGCGTCGCCGCTGTGGTCGAACGCTTCGATGGTCACGATCGTCCGCCCTTCCACCTGGCAGAACGGCACAAGGCAGGAATTCACGGCGACGCCGTCGAACAGCACCGTGCACGCACCGCACTCACCCTCGCCGCATCCATTTTTCGTGCCGGTCAGATTGAGAGCCTCCCGGAGAATGCGTTGCAGGGATACAGCGGGTGGTGCGGTCACTGTTGCCAGGCCGCCGTTCAGCTTAAATGATAGTGTCACGCGTTTACTCATGGGCGATCTCCTGTTTTTGAATGGCTTCCAGGATATGTTCCGGGCACAGCGGCAAATTCCTTACACGGACACCCAGTGCATTGGCCACGGCGTTGGCCACGGCAGGAGCCACGCCGATCAGCGGTGGTTCTCCGATACCCCGAGCGCCATAGGGGCCGTTGTCGTACGCCGTTTCCAGAACGATGGGGACGATGTCCGGCGCATCCATTGCCGTCGGACATATATATCCGCTGAATCCGGGATTCAGCATGCGGCCGCCGGGCATGGAACCGATGGTGGGTGTCCGGCCGCTGTAAGCGATGGTTTCCGACAACGCAAACCCGACGCCCTGCAATGCACCACCCTGAATCTGTCCGCGCACCTCCCGGGGATTAATGGCTTTGCCCACGTCGTGGGCAGCTGCCAATTTCAGAATTTTGACTTGCAGCGTGCCCGGATCGATTTCCACCGCGACGGCATTGGCCGACCAGACATATGTCATATACGCGTGTCCTTGCCCATCGGCTTCTTCGAACGAGGTTGGCGGTGACACGAACCAGCTGGAAGAAGCCAGTGGTAACCGGGCCGCCGCGGCATGGGATACCGTATCCGCGAATGCCATATGGGTTGCCGGATGTAACCGGCATGCAAACCCGTCACCGGTTGCCATGAGCGCATCCCGATCGCATCCAAATTGCTCCGCCGCCACGGTTTCGAGGCTTGCACGGATCGTCATGCAGGCATTCATGACAGCGTTTCCGGACATCACCGTTGTGCGGGATGCCACTGTCGGGCCGGAGTCGGGAACGCGGGATGTATCGGCTCGGCCCACATGGATTTTTTCGAACGGCGCTGACAGCGTTTCGGCCGCAATCTGCCCGATAACGCTCCGCGCCCCTTGCCCCATCTCGGTATTGCCGATGAATACGCGGACCGATCCATCGACCTCCACCTGCACATACGCACCGGCACGGGCCAGTTTGCGGCCTCCTGCTCCTAACCCAACACCGTAGAAGGACACGGAACAGCCGACGCCACGCACCGGGGACGCCATCATGTCGGGCGGCCGGTCGGCGGGGGGATGGTAATTTTCGTCCCAGGCGACGGCAGCAGTGGCTTTTTCGAGGGCTTCCATGAGGCTCGGTTGCGTGACTGTCTGCCCCGTCGCGGTTTGGTCCGTTTCGTATTGAAATATGTTGTCCCGGCGGAAGGTCAGAGGATCTTTTCCGACGCGTTGCGCCAATTCATCCATCGCCGATTCGACGGCGAAAACCACCTGCGGTTCGCCAAAGCCCCGGAACGCACCATTGGGGACCGTATGGGTTGCCACGGCTTGCGCGTGGATGGAAACGTCCCGCCAGTTATACGGTCCGGCAGCATGAACCGCACTCCGCCACAGCACAATCGGTGACAGCGTCGCATACGCGCCGCCATCCAGCGTCACAAATACGTCGGCCGCAGTCACATGACCCCGGGCATCGGCTCCGATGATCACCCGCACAATCGACGGATGCCGCTTGCTCATGGCGCGAAAATCCTCCTCACGGTCGTAAATCAGACTCACCGGTCGATCAGTCAGCCACGCCAGCAAGGCCGCGTGACCTGCCACAATCGACGGCATGTCTTCCTTACCGCCGAAAGCACCCCCCGTCGCCGTCTGAATGACGGTGATCCGCGACCGGGGCCAACCCAGAATGGCTGCTACTGCATCCTGAACATAAAACGGGCATTGCATGGATCCATATATGTGCAGACACCCACCGTCCATCGGCTCCGCCAGCATCCCCTGCGGCTCAAGATATGCGTGTTCCTGATGTGGGGTCCGGTATTCGCGATCGATCACAAACGCAGACCGTTCAAGTGCTTCCCGGGCATTCCCCCGGCAAATACGATACGATTTGAAGACGTTCCGGGCTGCATCCCGCAATCCGTCGGGCGGAGAAAAGATGACCGGTGCATCATCGGCCAGGGCCTCCTCGGGAGTCAGGACGAGATCACCGGGTTCGCCGCTGATTTTCACCCGGGCCGCCGCCGCTCGGGCCTGCTCCATCGTTTCCGCTACAACCAACGCAACCGCCTCCCCATGAAACCGCACCCGATCTATCGCCAGAAAAGGCTGATCCATATAGATCAGCGGCACCTGTGTGCTGCCCGGAATATCCGCTGCGGTGACCACCCGGAGCACACCCGGCATCCGCTCGGCGTCCTCGCTGTCCACCCTGAGCCCGGTCAACGACGCCACCGACGAACGGGCCGTCGCGGCATAGACCATGCCGGGCCGCCGCAGATCCGCAGCGTACCGGGCCCGGCCGCGCACTTTTTCCAGCGCATCCGGCCGGATCACATCCCGGCCGACCGTCTTATTTCCGGACCCATCGGAGGTTTTCATCTCGGATTGATTCATGGTATTTTTCATACAAATACCTCCTTCGCGGTTTGTAGTTTATCATGTTCCGGGGTTGGAGTTAAATATACGAAAATTTTATGGAGTTGAATGAATGGCATTTATTTTGAATAATACGATTTGGATGCGGGGTGTCGAGATAAAATGAAGGACAGCGAATCACGCAGCCGCGCAAGGAGATCCATAATGGATTGTTATACATATCAAGGAGGATGCACACGATGAAACACACTCTGTTCATCGCCGGACTGGTTCTGCTGCTCGCGGCAGGATCGGCGTCGGCCGCGTATCAAGTGGGAGATTCGATTGCCGATTTTACGTTGAATGATTCCGACGGGCAACCGGTGAATCTCTCCGATTTTTCCGGAAAAGTCGTTTTCATCAACTTCTGGGGAAGTGGGTGAAGCGCTTGCAGTGCGGAGGCTCCGCATACCGAAACAATCTGGCAAGATTACAAGGCTGAATGGGTGCAGGTTCTCTCCATCGGCGTTGGTCATACTGTCGCTGAAGCCAAGGCCTGGAAACAGCAATTCGGATTGACCTATCCGGTTCTCGCGGATCCCGGGGGAACCGTGTGGAACAAATTTGGCATGGGGTATATTCCTCATAACACAGTGATCGACGATCTGAAGATCTGCCGATACACCAATTACGGTTTTTACGAAACGCAGATTCGGAACACACTGACCACGTATTCGGCGCCGCTGGTCAAAATCATCCATACTTTCCTGCCGAACACGGAAGATACGACGAATAATTACCGGGTACCGGCGGAGATTTACAGTGGTGGAAACCTGTTGACCGATTCGATTGCGGTGTATTGGAACACCGACGGCGGATCGACCTTCACGATGGTCCAGATGCAGAATTCAGGCGGCGACTCGTATGAAGCGTCGATTCCCGCGCAGCCGACCGGCACAACGGTGTATTATTATATCTACGCAGCGGCGGATAACGGAAAATCCAGTTATTATCCTCTTGCCGGTCCGGATGGTCCCGCCCGTTTCGAGGTGCTGATCGATACGATTCCGCCGGTTATTCAACACACGCCCATTGAAATCTGGTTGGCTGAATTCTGGCCGGCGACGGTGTCCGCCGTCATCACCGATACGATCGGTGTGGCGACTGCCACACTCGAATTCACCATCAACAACGGAGCCACCCAGACAGTGCCCATGGCCGCCGGTTCATCTGACACATTCACGGCCACATTCACCGGGAGCGTCAGCCAGGGTGATGTCGTCAACTACCGGATCCACGCCGTTGACAGTGCCCAGGCACAGAATCATGCCTATTATCCGGTTTCCGGCTGGATTGCCATGACGATCAGCCAGATGGTTGATGCCCTCGTCCTGGATTTGGACGGCAATGCCAACAGCGGTCCGGCAATCCGCGATGCCTTGCTCAGCATGGGGATCGAAACCCATTACCTGACATCGATGCCGCCCCTTCCGGAATTGTATCGCAGCATCTGGGTGTGCCTGGGAGTTGCGCCGAACAACTACACTTTGGACAGCGCTGAAGACACAGCATTGTATACCTATCTTGTCAGCGGCCGGACCCTCTATCTGGAAGGCGGAAACTTCTGGAAAGACGACCCGCGGGGCGATCTGTACTTCGAATTCAGTATTGGCACGCTGGGCTCGGGTGCCGGCGATGCCGGATACATGGAAGGGCAGGCCGGATCCATCGCTGCCGGGATGACCTTCAACTATGATGGCGATAACAACAATATCGACCAGTTGAAAACAAAAACCGGTGGCGTGGCCGTGCTGAAAAACATGTCTCCCGAATACCTGACCGTGGTCAGCCGGGATGCCGGAACCTATTCAACCATCGGCTCCTCGGTGGAATGGGCGGGTCTGATCGATGGTTCCCGAGAGATCCTTCTGATGAACTATGCCACATTCTTCGGTCTTGATCCCGATACGCCGCAAACGCCGACACCCACGCCAACGTTCACTCCGACCCCAACGCCCACGTCCGGCTGTGACACCACGGGCGTGACCATCACGATGCCAAGCCACGATTTCGGTGCCGGCGATACGGTCAATGCCATCGTGACCGTCTGCAACGCCGATTTGACTCCGTACGATACCATTCCGCTGTTTGTCATCCTGGATGTATA
>JAFGMN010000054.1 GCA_016927515.1 candidate division CSSED10-310 bacterium
AGCAATAAAAAAACGAATGCATCATCCGGCCGCTCGGTAAAAGCGACCCGAGATGACATCCCGCTGAGTGTGCCCTCATGCAACGCGAAAATCTGATTCATCGCCCAAAAAATCAGGGGATATAACGCAACCGGCAACACAATCGAATAAATGATCGTGTTTTTATCCCTGAAAAAACTCACCAGTTCCTTTTTAAATACAATCCACGCCGACATCCCAAAAACCTCCGCCGCGTTCCGTGGAATCCGGATCCACCATCAATACGCATAAATATGCTTGGAATTCGAACAAAATTCCAACTATATTTTAGAGCCGTGATGCCTTCCGTACGATTCGCAACAAACCAACTTCGCCACATCCGCTCCGCAGTCGTTCTGGCTGCTGGATACGGAACCCGCCTGCGACCCCTCACCGCGCACCATGCAAAACCATCCTTGCCGCTCTTTCACTTGCCGGTCATCGGTCATATTCTTCGACAACTTGAAAACACCGGCATCAGTCGCGTGTTTATCAATCTTCACAGTCACGCCTGGTCCGTCCGGCGCGCACTGCGCCCAGTCCGTTTCCGCGGGATGGAAATCCAATACTCGTATGAACCGATAATTCTGGGCACTGCAGGTGCGCTGTATCCACTGCGGCATGTCCTGCGATCAGAACCCTTCTTGCTCATCAATGGTGACATCGTGACCGATCTGGATTTTCTGCGTGTCATCGATACGCATGTCAGCCACCCCGACACGCTGGCTACTCTTGTTCTGCACCCACCGTCCTTGACCATCGGGTTTCCCGCCGTGGGTTCTTCGCATGATGGCGTGCTAACCCGGTTTCCGTATGGAAACCTGAATCGCAAAACACCGGAATGGACCGGAACGTTCACCGGAATTCATGTCATCAATCCCCGGATTTTCGATTTCATGCCATCCGGCGGTTTTCAATGTATCAATTCCAGCGTTTATGCCCGCGCTATCCGTGCAGGACACACCTTCGGAACATACCGTCACGACGGATACTGGAACGATATCGGTACGCCGGACCGCTACTTCGATGCCCATTGCGACATCATCAGCGGTACAGTAGCCATCCCGGGCATCCCCCAGTCGCTCCACCCCCCCATCTGGATCGCTCCGGATACCGTGATTCATCCATCCGCCCGTCTGGAGAAAATGGTTGTCATCGGAGCCCGGACCCGGATTCAGCCGGATACTCACCTGACCCAGGTCATCGTGTTGCCGGGATGCTCGGTTCCAGCAGGAAGCCATTTCCAAAACGGCATTCTGATGCCACCTGCCCGTTTTATTCCCATCACCATAAATGAGGGACTATGACACCCGAAACCCGCATCCAGCTGATCGAAACCATTTTAACGATGTTCTGGAAAACTCCCGTCTACACTGTCGAACACCTTGCTGGCGATGCCGGAACGCGGGTTTATTATCGGTCACGCTGTGGATCAGACACCATTGTTGTTATGGACACCGGCCAACCACTGGATGCAACAACCGATTCCTTCATCCTCGTCTCCAACTACCTCACGTCGCACAAAATCCCCGTACCCCGTATCCACGAAATCCATCCCTCGCACGGAATACTGCTCCTGGACGATCTCGGCGAATGCTCGCTTCAACAAGCCTATATCACCAATCCCGGCCTATGCATCGATTTCCTGTATCCCTCGGTTCTCCACGTGATGATCCACATGCATCGCACATGCACACAACCTCGAATCAATCCACCCGGCTCCGTGTTTTCAACCCGCTTCGATTATGAAAAACTCCGATGGGAACTGGATTTCTTTGTCACGCATTTCATCACCGGTTTCCGACGCATCCGCCTCACGCCCGCTGCCAGTGTTATCCTTCATAAAACGTTCGAAACCGTGTGCCGCGTTCTCGACACCGAACGTCCCATCGTCTTCACCCATCGTGACTTTCATTCCCGAAACGTGATGGTCCGAGACAACAACATCTTCCTGATCGATTATCAGGATGCCCGTCTGGGTCCTCCTGAATATGATCTCGCTTCATTGCTTCGCGATGCCTATGTGGAACTACCCGGAATCACCATCGACCGCCTGCTGACTTCATATCACGAAGCAACGAACGACCGCCGTCCGATCGAACGAAAAATGACGATATTCAGTTACATGTGCCTGCAACGGAATTTCAAAGCGCTTGGCACGTTCGGATATCAGGCCGCGGTTCGCGGCAACCCGACCTATCTGCCGTACATCCCTATCCTTTATCGGCATCTCCTGGCTGAACTGGAACGCATCGATCGGTTTCGTGACCGAACGCTTCCGGAACTGCCGGACATATACGGGTTGCGGAGCATAATTGATGACATCCTGCGCTGACACGCTTGCGCTGAGGCTGCATGCCCTGGGAATTGTCATCCTTGCTTTCGTGCTTCCCTTGACTGGAACCGCTCATCCAATCCCCATCCACGCATCCTGTCTCATTTTTCTCGTCGCCCTGATGATCTCCAGCAGTACCAACCAGCTAATGCTCCGACGGCTTCCGGATTGCCACCCCCAACTTCCAGAATCGTTGATGCATGGCGTACTGCTCGCACTTTGGTCCGGTCTCTTCGTTCTCAGTGCGAACACGCCATTTCCCACTGTTTCAATCCGGTATTTCCCTGATCTGGTTCCTCTGTATCCGGTATTTTTCGCCATCGGAGCCGCCAGTCTGATACTGATTCATCGGATCCTCCACATGACAGCCGCCATGCAAGCATGGATCGGTGTGCTGATCATGACATCACTCCCGTTTACCCGCCCGTTGACACACAACCCGATGGGAATGGCCTTCCCGCTGACCGCACTCCTCTTCGGTTTGCATTGCGCGATTCGCGAACACCGACGAATCAACTCACCATACCGGTTCATGCGCATGATCGGTGCACTCGTAATTCTTCTGATTGTCCACGGTCTCAGGTCTGTTCATCGCGACTTTGAAGACGTCGTTCCGGACGCTTTATTCTACTTGACTGCGACAGGGATGATGAGTCTCTGTTGGCTGTTGGCCGGTAGGATCGATTCTGCGCAGATCCGAAAGCGTTGGATGATGTTTCACAAACTTCAATTGGCGGTCATGATCGGAATGGTTCTGATGTGGTTTATCTGGGTGATTCGGACATTGGAACTTCGTGCAGTGGTCACCTATCGTTTATGGATCAGTCTGATTCATCCCAATGCACTCGCTCTGTACCTGGCTATCGTGATCATGCTGCTGAAGCCGTGGGAGAACCCCCGGCAGCGCTCCATCATGGAACGTTTTGCATCGCTGTCTGCAGTCATTTTACTGATTCTGACGCAATCGCGCGGAGTCCTCCTGGGCTGTGCGGTCACTGGCTTTATCCTGTTCCTGGACCCCGGAACCCGGCGCGGGAGAGGCGGGGGAAGGCGGATTGGACTATGGATTGGCAGCGGCATCGGCGTACTGAGTTCGGCATGGTATGTGTGGCATATACACTATCGTCTGGTGACATCGGGTATGATCAGGGACCGCTTGACGCTTTGGCGCGCGGCTTACCGGGGATTGTGGCCTCTTGATTTTTCGCTGGTATCCATGACCGGTTTCGGATGGGGAGCCAAGGATCGTATTGCGTGTCAGGTTGTCGAATCCAGTGAGACCATCCGGTTTCTGAAGCTGTGGCTCACCTGGGACCGATTGGGACGTCATTTTCATAATATCGTTGTGGAAGCCGCATGGGCTGGCGGGATCGCCGGCGTGCTCCTGGTCGGTCTTCTTGCGGTGCGTGTCCTGCGCACTGCACATCGGATCCCCGGTCTGACGGGATTCTATGCCGCTGCCTCGCTGATCCTGATCGCCGGTATGGTGGATTGCCCGGTGTATTATCCGTTTCTGATGGTCACGATCAGTGGTATCGTCGGGATTGTTCTCGGATCGTCATCCCATCCCGCATCATCGTGTTCGGAAAAACGTTTTCGCGGGTCTTTTATTGCTATCGCGTTCATCTTACTCATCGAATGGCTCATCGTGCCGGGATGGTGTTTGACAGCCTGTCGGACTCAACTCGCGCTCCGGTGGATGGAAACGTCTGCGGAATTTGCCGAAGCATGTTTATATCGAGCGGCGACGGCGGTTCCGCCGTCGTACGACGCTGCGCGGACGTGGGCGGAGCGATGTCTCGTGAAGGGGAGATGTGACACGGTGCGGACTCAATTACGGCAGTGGGTCGATGGTGGCAGGATCTCAGCAGTAGAGGTCAACCGGTTGCGTGCCTGGTTGGAGCCAGATGAAAAGAAGCGGTCCATGTATCTGATGGAGGCCTGGAATCAGGACCCCCAGGGTCTCACGGGTCGATCTCTGGCGGGTGAAACCGCCATTTCGCTGCTTGCAACAGGGGATTTGAGTGGAGAGCGGGTATTCAAGCAGGCGATTCTTCAAGAGCCTCATTTGATACGTGACTTATTGGGGCATGGTATACGAAGGGGAGGCGTTTTAGTTGTAACGCGGGAAGGATTGCTGGCGTGGCTCGTGGACCGTGGGATTCCATTGGCTCAATGTCCTCCCTCGGTGGATTCGGTACGCATCGATGTGCAGCATTTGATTGACTCATTGGAGTTAGAGTTATCGGAGCAGGTATTGGATCCCCGGGTGTTTGAAAAGCGGGAAACGCTGTTTCATGCTGTTTTGGGCAGTGGGGATTACCGGACGGCCGGCCGGCTGGCGGTCCGATGGAGTCTCACGCCATCGCAGCACCGGATGGAGGATGAC
>JAFGMN010000055.1 GCA_016927515.1 candidate division CSSED10-310 bacterium
AGCGTTTCCGATGTTCTTGTGAAAAAAACGTCCCCTTTTTTAACTTGGTAGTTTCTAATTTCCTCCTTTGAAAGAGTAACCTTTCCAAAAATATCTTTCTTGTATAGACCAGAATGCTTATATACGTCCATATAATTAACTATTGGCGTTCCATAACCAAAAAATTCCTTTGCTTTATTCAATCCATTTTTAAATTCAAAATAATCTCCAATGGTGTGAAGATCCCAATCCTCCGGAATCGGGCCGATATCGGTTTGCTTGTAACCTGCTGGAATTTTCTGATCTAATTTACTCATGACTATTTTTTCTTCTCCAGTACGAAGCGAATTTTATAAGTGAAGAATTCGATATTCTGTGCGACTGAAAGCGCTCTATAAATCTTCGTATCGTCCTCAAACGCAATGATCACGCCTCTTACTTTTTGATTCTTTTCAGCTAACTCTTCCTGAACATATCCCATATATCTTTGCACCTGACCAACTACCACATCACTCGCGCGTCCCTTTTTCAGCTCCACTACTAAAAGTTCTTTCATATCCTTACTAACTGCCAAGATATCAATTGGTCCCGTGTCGCTAGGATACTGCTGACCAACCTTTTCTCCATCTTCCTCGTAAATGTCATAATTCTTGCCGAGTTCGGTATGATGCCAGTTTTGAACCAAAAAATCTTCTAAATGCTTCTCTAGGGCAAAAATACTCGGATCTTCAATGGTTTCGTCCGTTGCCACTATAGAAGCGGGATGGCAGCCGGAAATAAAATTTTCAATTTCATCAGCATATTTTGAAATATTACTCACTGTGCCAATTGATCCCGTTGAGTTCCGGAGCGCTTCGCTCATTACATCGCGAGCAACGGTATTGGGAAACCATCGAACGGCTCGACGATGCGGAAGAACCTCACCTTTCTCATATTCATAATCGCCCACAACCTCACCGATCAGATAATCACCTTTCCCGCTGGGACAAAGGACTATATCGCCCTTCAAGATCCCCTTAGAAATCGTATGAAGCATGCCACAGGCGAGTCCTGCCGAAACTTTGGTCTTGTCAGGATTTTGCGCCAAGTAAATCGGTATATACTCTTTGTTAAACTCGCGCCAGTTATCGGGGAACTTATTTGTCAGATCAACATCGGGTAGCCACCCGGCACCGATGTAATTCCCTTGATGTGCTTCTTCGGCGTGTATGCTCTTTTTCCCAAGCATTATGCGATAGTAGTTTTTCATTTTTTTTAGAATTTAAATCCCATTTTTACTAAATGATCCTCAACCTTTTGAGTTAGGGCCTCCGTTTCATTTGCGATCGTGGGAAGCGGCTCTTCATATCTTTTTGCCAGTATTTTGATCCGACCTGTAAGGGTCTGCGAAATCCGATCTGTTTCTCCAATGATGCGCTCTTGAAGTGAATCCAACCATTTTTTCTCTATCACTATTGTTTTGATTTTTTCATCGGTAAGCTTCGAATATCTAGCAATTACCGTCTTCTCCAGATCTCTTTCTGAAATCTTGATTTCCTTTTTTAGGTCAGCTTCCCTTTCGATCAACTGGCTATATTCTTCAAGCATCTCAAGTTCATCCGCGAATTCGGCATCACCTTGGATTTCCTTAATTCTCCTTTGAAGATCCGACTTGGTAATATTTCCCTTCTCGTTCACAATGCTTTCAAGCATTCCTTCCTCAACCCCATGTTCTTCCCTCATCGAAGTAAGATCCGAGCCAACTTGCTCCAATTCGGATTTCAGATTATCCAGCTTATCTTGTTCTTTACTTAGGAATGTCTTGACAAGCAAAGGGACGGGAATAAGGCGCCCCTCAAGTCCGGAAATACCTGCAACCTTCTTCGTTTTGCCCTTAGCACCCTTTTGAAGCCTGATCACCTGACTTCCGGCTTTCCATTCATCCACGGTCAGAATATGCATATCATCCTGCATAACCTCTTCCCAATATGACATAAGGTGTTGGAACACGTCATACTTATCGATAATCTCCATTTTTCCGAATTCATCAAGCAGGCTGTCGGAAAGTCTGGCAATTACAGCCTTAGGATGCGTGGATTTACCCAGATTATTCAGATATTTCGTTACCGAATTTCGCCAGCCATCGAAAATACCCTGAACGTTATTCTTAAAATTCAAAAACTCACCGTTCTCCAAAACGGTTTGACGAACTTCTTCCACAGGAACGGCCATTTCATAATATCCCTTCCGGACTGAATTCTTGAACAAAGCCTTTCTCAATGATGGGCATATCTCCCAGTAATCCCCCAAGGAATCGATATCATGACCAGGGATTCCTCCCTTGAGATGCGCTTCGATATCCTGCATGTCTTCAGGCTCGCTGGCGTCTATGTAACGTGGCAGGTTGAGATTGTACCCGTTCTTCTTGATTTCCTCGTTGCTCGCAAAGTGACTGAACTTATCCAACTCGGATTGGCTTTCCCAAATATCAATCACCTTGCGAATGTCACGTTCGCGAAGACGGTTTTTGTTACCGTCTTTAACAAAACCTCTTGAGGCATCAATCATGAAGATACCCTTGCGCTCGCTTGCCTTCTCCTTGTCGATTACGACGATGCAAGCAGGTATTCCAGTTCCGTAAAACAGGTTCGCAGGCAGTCCAATTACTCCCTTTATATATCCGCGCTTGACGAGACTTGTGCGTATTGTGGCTTCCGCATTGCCCCTAAATAGCACTCCGTGCGGCAAAACCACGGCTCCCTTTCCAGTGCTTTTCAGTGATTTGACGATATGGAGAAGGAAAGCATAGTCACCGTTTTTTGATGGTGGAATTCCGAAGCTTTCGAATCTGCTATACAAGTCATTTTCCGGGTCAAATCCGTTGCGCCATGCTTTGTATGAAAAAGGTGGATTCGCGACCACGTAGTCGAATGTTTTCAGATTGCCCTTTTCCAAAAACAATGGGTTCGAAAGTGTGCTCTGACCTTTCTTGATTACCGCTTCCGGCTCGCCATGGAGCCACATGTTCAGAATCGCCAGTGCCGCAGTAGCATTCTCTTTTTCCTGCCCGTAAATTGAAATATCAACAGGTTTTGCCTCATCAGCAACCTTCAAAAGAAGCGATCCGCTACCGCAAGTCGGATCATAAGCAGTTTGCGTTCTGTCTTTCGCGTTTTTAGCGTCTATAACCCTTGCGATGATCCGGGAAACTTCTGCCGGTGTATAGAACTGCCCCTTGCTTTTCCCGGACTCAACGGCAAAGTGCTTCATAAGGTATTCGTATGCATCGCCGAGCAAGTCGTCACCCTCAGCTTTGTTTTTGCCAAAATTCAGATCCGGATTTTCAAAGATCGCCACTAATTTCGAGAGGCGATCCTGCATTTCCTTGCCCTTTCCAAGCTTGTCCTCATCGTTGAAATCGACAACATCGATCACGCCACGAAGTCCATTGGCCTCGGCAAGTTTGCTCAAAACCTTATTGATTCCTTCACCGATGTTGGTTTTACCCTTCAAGGCAACCAAATCATCAAAGCTCCCGCCCTTGGGAACTTCCACAAGCGCATCGGTCTTGCCTTTATACTTATCAGAGACATAGCGGACAAATAAAAGAATCAGGACATAGTCCTTATATTGAGAAGCGTCCATTCCGCCTCGTAATTCATCGCAGGCGCTCCATATTGAGCTATATAATTGTGATTTTTTTAAAGGCATGTTTTCTTTCCTATTAAAAAACCTACTTCGGCATACCATCTTCCATCCTTCATGTTACACCCAAAATCACTTGTTGTCAGCCTATTTTGCCGGTAATCATTCTGGAAATCAGAACTCAAAATTACCTAAAAAATGATGTACTAGTCCACTTTCAAGAGTAACAGGTTCTGCAATTTCTCAAAATCCAGTCTCTTATTCTCCGAGGGTACTTTGATGAATGAAAAAAGGGCAGTTGTCACTCAGAATTCAATTAGCCATAGGTTTTTGCTCTAGTAATGACTTCTGTTTTTTAAACTCTTGGCAGGTTTTCGAAGAATTCATTTTCCCGTTCTTCATCTATAAGCATTTGCAGGAGTTCTTTGTCTTCGAATCTCTCTGAGGTTCTCTCAGATACAATGTTCGCCAGGTTTCGGAGTCGCCTTAGTTTCCTTGGACTACTTATCCTGTCTTGTAATAATTTGCTTCCCCGGATTGTATTCATGAAAGCACTGGCCATTCTGTCATCAAAGACCTGGAACATGCTCGGAATGTAATGAGCGGCACCATCGGCGTAAAAGTCCCTTCGAGAGAAACGCATACTGCTTCCCATGACGCCAACATAAGTGTGGGTTAGTGCCCAAACATACCGATCGATGCATTCGTCAGGAATTACCGACGCATACTGACTAAGCTCCATGACGCACTCATTTTCAACTTTCCAGACGTCAAGATTCTCGTGAAGTGCCTCTATCAGTGGCACAACGACATATTTTCGGGCATTGTTCGACAGGTAACCCTGCCCGTCGACCTTTTTGACGAACTCGAAGGAGCGCGAGCTGCTCGTTACATTCCCTTTCGGATAAACCTGATCAACTCGTCTGACCACTTGGATCTTTATATCTTTCGGGAGAACCTTCCAAAGCAGAGGCACGACGAATTCGATATTCGAAATCAGGATACTGGGTGAATCAGGATGGATGTAAATAGTGAACAGCCTATTAGCAAGTTCGTTTTTGTAAATCTCCGGCAAGTCGCAGATTGCATTCTCGATAGCGACATTGTTACGATCGAAATCTCCTGATTTCAAGCCCTCGATATAGTCGTCAATGTCAATTATCTTAACTGGGTATTCTTCGTTGAGAACGTACTTAACACAATCGTCTATCACCGAGAGGACTTTTACCAGGGAAGGTTCACTACTCTTTGGATGACCGTAGAAGACGTGCCTTGCTTCCTTTGAATGCCGTAGAATTTTGTGAGCTTCCCATCCGATGACCCCAATTTTGTACGCACCTTCGATCAGCTGATCATCGTTTACATGGTTCTGGAAATCCTCGTAGGTCTTGATTTCCCTTCCGATATTGACCGCCTTGTTGAATAACTCAAGGCTTCGGTGGATGATCTTGTTAGTCAGATCATCGACAACAGCATTCCAGAATGACCCGATTGCGCTGCGGTATCCGCCTACGGAAAGCACCTTAATAGCTTCCTTAATATATGGGCTGTCCCTAAGATCATCCCTTACCGCCAGAATGGCTCGCTGTACAAGAGGTGCCACATCTTCAGTTCGCAGAGCAGGTAGATCCCTTTCCATATAACCTCCTTTCCTGAACGCAGTCATCCTAGCAATTCATCCGCTCAGAAAAAAGTGAAAAAAATCTGCGATTCATTTCCAAAGAATAAAGATTTTGATAAAGTCCTTTCATGCTGGAATACAAGAAGCTCGACCCAATTATTCAATGGCTGAGGAAGCGGAAGCTTCCAAAGGCAAATGATCTGGCAGCCATTGCACTTACGCCACTGGACGATATACTCAGCAACATTCACCCTGAGGACAAGACGCGTGATGCCTGGGCAATTGCGATAGCACTTCGAACGCTATATATCAGAGCAGTGCTGGGCGAAAATCCGCAGGGATTTGATGAGGACTTAATAATCTCAGACGAAGCGAAACTCCGGCCGGTGAGCTATCTTTTCATCGGCGAAAGGCTTGAAGGTTTAGAATCAGTTATCAAGGAAATGGCTATGACTCTAACAAAGGGACTTGAGCTTTAGATCGACAGAAAATAGAACAATCCATGACGTGGGGACTTACGAATCACGAGGATCATAACCGACAAACTCGATGATTTTAGGAATCAGTCTTTCCTGTGGAAGTGAATGCGACATCTCCCAGTTATGGATTGTGCATTCGTCAACTCCGATTATTTTCGCAATATCCCTTTGGAACAGCTTCAAGTCCATCCGTTTCTTCCGAATGTGGTCTCCAACTGTTTTCGGTGATTCCGGATAAGCCAAAGGTAATGGTTTCGGGGCTTTGAGCGTAAGTGGCAACTGCTCCATGAATCCCTGTCCTTGTGGTTATTATTCTCATCCGGAAAAAACATGCACGTGCCGTGACGATCAGATTACGCGGTATTTCAGCCGGATTTCCGGTCCGTTGATGGACCGGATCGATCTTCATATCGAGGTTGGACCGGTCAAGTTCCACGAGTTGCAGGATCGGCGCCGGGGAGACGCTTCTCAGGTCATCCGAGCCCGCGTAGAGGCAGCTCGCGATGTCCAGACCCAGCGCTTTTCCGGACACACGGGCACAGAAATCGCGGGGGTTCGGCAGCCAACGTATTGCAATGCCCACATGACCCCCGCCGAGTTGCGTGCATTCTGCCAGTTGGACACCGATGGATACCGTCTGATGGAGCATGCCATGAAGCGGTTGGGTCTGACCGCCCGGGCATACGATCGCATTCTGAAGGTCAGTCGAACCATTGCCGATCTCGATGCATCCGGTGCCATCCGTTCCTTTCATGTCGCCGAAGCCATTCAGTATCGTGCACTGGACCGGTCCCATTGGGCACCGGCGTACGCATGCTGATTGTCATCCTCCTCCCTCTTCCTCCTTATAAACCATAACCCTTTTCTGGCGCGCCTTCAGCGGCGCGCCATCTTGTTTCAACGGGCATGCCGGGGTATAAAAGATGGCGGAGGCAGTATGGATGATCATATCCGCATCATGCGTCGGCAATGGGAAATCAACTCTGAGACATTCCGCGACCGGATCGGCATGACCGGCCGGCGACCGTCGGAGGAGGAGTTTCAGCAGACGGTCAGGGATCTCGCAGTGAAAATCCGGGTGCATGACCCGGGGATTCGCGGCGTCCTCGATGTGGGTTGCAATAACGGATACCTGATGAAATGCCTGAATCCGGCTGCGTCTGAAATCATTGGTGTCGATTTCTGTCATCTGCCGTTGCAGGATGCGCAGAACATCAATCCAGCGATGCGGTATGTTCAGGGCGAGATCACCCGGCTGCCGTTTTCAGACCGGCGATTCGACCGCGTACTGTGCTACAACATGTTTCACTATCTGCCAGATATGGAGACGGCTCTGACCGCCTGCAGAGAGCTGTTCCGGGTTCTGGCATCGGGTGGCCGCATGGTCATCGGTGATCTGTTTACCATTGAACACCGGCATCTGATTCCTGAGGCCGATCAAACCCGGTGGAATTCCCCCGATCGACCCCTCATGCACCAAATGAAAAACTGGCTGTTTGTATCGGCGACCGGCATGGTTCACCTGTTCACCGACCTGGCCGCACACCGCGTCGATCTGCAACCCCAGGCCGGCGATATCCGGTGTCCGGGTTACCGGTATGATTTGATTGTCGACAAGTGAGGATATCAACTGATGCGCTGCACAATCCTGCAACCCGGATATCTCCCCTGGCTGGGCTTTTTTAACCAGATGGCCCTGTCGGATTGCTTCGTTTTTTTCGATGACGTCCAGTTCGATCGCAGGGGATGGCGAAACCGCAACCGTATCAAAACACCCAACGGTCCCATCTGGTTGACTGTTCCCGTCGTACAACACGGAAAATTCGACCAAGATTTGCGGGATACAATGATCGATACATCGCAGAACTGGGCACGGAAACATATCCGATCCATCGAGTTCAGCTATCGGAATGCACCCTTTTTTAATCTATATTTCGCACAACTTTCCACCGTTCTCAACGAGCGATTCGATCGGCTCATCGACCTGGATGACCGGTTGATCGCCCTGCAGATGGATTGGTTGAACCTGCGGAACGTGCGGACATTCCAATCATCAGAACTGGCTGTCACCGAGACGGACAAAACGGGTCGGCTGGTCGAGATCTGCCGCGTGCTCGGCGCTACGGAGTACATCAGCGGACCGTTGTGCCGAAACTATCTTGACCTGGAGCAATTCGCTCGGGCTGGAATCCGGGTATTTTTACACAACTACACGCATCCAGCCTACCCCCAATTGTACGGCGATTTCGTCCCGTATATGGCCGCCATCGATCTCGTGATGAATTGCGGTCCCGAATCGGCTGCGTTTCTCGGTGATTCGTCGGCCCTAGTCGACTTCAGGTCAATGGGATCAGCTGATTGAGTCCTTAATTTTTTCGAAGATCGATTTTTTCTTACCGGGGTGCACAGCTGTGCCTTCTAATTGAGACAGTTCTTCGAAAATTTCTTTTTCCCGTCCGCTCAGACGTGTCGGAGTCACGACGATTACACGGAGATACAAATCGCCGCTGCCGTAACCCCGTAGATTGCGGACGCCTTTTCCCTTAAAGATGATGTCTTTTCCGGACTGCGTTCCAGCGGGAACGGTGACGGATTCCTTGCCGTCGAGCCCTTCGAATTCAATCGTTGTTCCCAGAGCGGCTTGGGAAAACGTGATGGGATACTCCAGCAAAACATCGTCTCCGTTTCGCTGAAACAGAGCGTGTTCCTTGACCCGGAGTATGATGTAGAGATCACCGTTGGGGCCACCCAGACTCCCGGGTTCTCCTTCCCCGCGCAGGCGGATCCGGGACCCCGAATCCACGCCGGGGGGAATTTTGACGGTCAAGCGCTTCCGTTTTTCGACCTTACCCAGGCCGCTACACGCTGTGCAGGGATCGCTGATGATGTGACCCGATCCATGGCATTGAGGGCAAGGAGTCGAAATCATGAAGAAACCCTGTGAACGTCGAACCTGGCCGATTCCGTTACATTGCGGACATGTCCGGGGGGAACTGCCGGGTTTGCAGCCGGATCCGCCACAAGTATCGCAGAAGGCCAGCTTTTCGATTTCAATCTCCCGTTCAGATCCTTTGATTGCATCCATGAAGTCAATGACGAGATCATACCGCAGGTCATCACCCTTCACCGCCCTCGAACGCGTTCGGCGCCCACCGCCGAAAAAGTCGCCGAAGATGTCACCGAACGATTCAAAAATTTCATCGAATCCCGTAAATGGCTGGAACCCGCTGCCATCCAGGCCCTGATGCCCGAATTGATCGTATTTCTGCCGTTTTGCCGGATCACTGAGCACTTGATACGCCTCGGAAATCTCCTTGAACCGGTCTTCTGCTTCCTTGTTCCCGGGATTTCGATCCGGATGATATTTTAATGCCAATTTACGATATATCTGTTTGATGCTCTGCTGATCGGCATCCCGATCGACCCCCAGAACTGAATAGTAATCCCGCTTGTTTCCAGTGACCATGAAACGGCCTCCAACCCTGACTGCTTTATGAACGCATCATTATCTGAATCAACGTACCAATGGATGAACGCATGGGGACATTGCTTTCTTTCGAGCTGTCCAAGACCGACTGAAGCATCTCCCCCGCTTCGAATAACATGTGGTACAACTGATCGCGTTCATATTCAAGAGCATGAATCTGGCGAACCAGCTTGATGATGATCTCGACCCCCGCCAGATTGACTTTCAAATCTTGCGTCAGCTTCAGAATCATCTGCAGGATATCAACGTCATCATCAGAATACAGACGGATGTTTCCGGCGGTGCGCGTGGGTTGAATAAACCCTCTCTCCTCATAGACCCGGATGGTCTGGGGAGTAATGTTCAGCATGTCCGCCACGACGCCGATGGTGTATTTCGCTTCACGCAAAGTTCATCATCCCTTCCCGCGGATTATCGTGAGTCAACCGCGCAAATTCGCGCATGGCTTCCTTGGCTTTCTCATCGGCATGTTTCGGTGCAACAATTCGTACTTTAACAAGTACATCTCCCGTTTTACCGGACCGCATGTCCGGAAACCCCTTTTCCGGGATTCGGAAGGTTTTATCAACATCGCATGCGGGCGGAATGGTCATTTTGACTTGGCCATCGGGGGTCGGAACGAGGATGCGTGCACCGAGCACCGCTTCCGAAATGGATATTGGGAGTTCGATCAGGATATTTTTACCATTGCGTTTAAAGAGGGGATGTTCGGCTACCTGGACGGTAATGAACAGGTCGCCGGGTTGTCCGCCGCGGAGGCCGGTCCGGCCTTTTCCGGCAACCCGTATCCGGGACCCGGTGTCAACTCCGGCAGGAATCTTCACCTTGATCGTCTGCATCACCGATCGATGACCGGAACCCTGGCAGGCAGAACAGGAGGAGCCGTTCACCTGACCGGTTCCTCCACAGTATGTGCATGGCTGTGAAACCCGGAAAGGTCCGGAAGCCGACTGCTGGTGCCCGGTCCCTTGGCAGTAAGGGCACGTCCTCGGCGAAGACCCCGGTTCAACCGCCGTGCCCTGGCATCGGGAACACGGTTCCTCACCTTGCAGCCGGAGTTCAGTTGTAACACCCCTGAATGCATCCATGAACGTGACGGTCAGCGTGGTATGAACATCCTGCCCGCTCTCGGGACCTTGCGAAGAACCGTGGCGCTGATTGAAAATATCTTTGAAGAAATCGCGGAAACTGCCGGGAGATTGATTCGGTTCAGCACGTCCGAAAAAGTCGAAATCGATTCCCTCGAACGGGTTTCCGCGTGGAGACTGGGCATGTTGATTCTGATTGAAGTAACCGGATCCGAACTGATCATATTGAGCCCGCTTCTTGGGATCGGACAAAATGGAATAAGCGTCCGAAACCTCTTTGAATTTCAGCTCGGCGGATGCGTCTCCGGGATTGACGTCCGGATGATACTTACGGGCCAGTTTGCGAAATGCTTTTTTGATTTCAGCTGCATCCGCTTCCTTTTTTACGCCCAAAACCCGGTATAAATCCTTCGCCATGGTTACCGTTTCATCCCTTATCCGCGGACACTGCCGGAAATCTCCAGAAAGAGACTCCCGGCAGCCCGATTAATTAATTCGTTTCTTCATATTCAGCATCTACGACATCGTCGCCAGCCGAAGATCCCGATCCCGTGCCGCTTCCGGTAGGCCCGGCCGCATCTTGGTTATGCTCGCCCTGTGGCTGCGCTTGTTTATAAATGATTTCGGCGAGTTTGTGCGACGCCTGCGTCAGGGTTTTTATCTGCGTCTCAATGGCCTGTTTGTCACCGGAATCGATGGCCTTTCGCAATGCTTCACTCGCAGCCGTTATCGCCGCCGCATCGGCATCGGACACCTTATCACGGTTTTCTTCTAACGCTTTTTCGGTGCTGTAAAGCAAACTGTCCGCCCGGTTTTTCAAATCGATGAATTCCCGCTGACGGGCATCATCATCGGCATTCGATTCCGCATCCCGCACCATCTTGTTAATTTCGTCATTGGTCAATCCAGACGACGACGTGATGGTAATCTGCTGCGCTTTCCCGGTTCCAAGATCCTTGGCTGATACGTTGACAATACCGTTAGCATCGATGTCGAATGTCACTTCGATTTGCGGAATGCCACGAGGAGCGGGGGGTAAGCCGACGAGATGGAATCGACCCAACGTCCGGTTCTGGGAAGCCATCGGGCGTTCGCCCTGCAACACATGGATTTCCACCTGGGTCTGGCTGTCAGCAGCAGTCGAGAAAACTTCGCTTTTCTTCGTCGGAATCGTTGTATTACGCTCGATCAGTCGAGTCATAACACCACCCAGGGTTTCAATACCCAACGACAACGGCGTGACATCAAGAAGCAGAACATCCTTGACATCGCCGGCCAGAATACCCCCCTGAATCGCCGCTCCGACCGCCACAACTTCATCAGGATTGACACTCCGGTTGGGTTCCTTTCCAAAGAACTCTCTCACCAAATCCTGGACTTTGGGAATCCGCGTGGATCCTCCAACCAACACCACCTCCTGAATGTCAGACGCTTTCAATCCGGCATCTAACAACGCTTTCCGGCACGGCTCTAACGTTCGCTTCAACTCGTCCTCTACCAGGTTCTCAAACTTCGCCCGGGTCAACGTCATGTTCAAATGCTTGGGACCCGATGCATCCGCCGTGATGAACGGAAGATTCAACGTCGTCTCCTTCACCGAAGACAATTCGATTTTTGCCTTCTCCGCCGCCTCACGCAATCGCTGGATCGCCATGGGATCTTTGGACAAATCAATGCCCTGCTCCTTACGGAACTCATTCACGATCCATTCATAAATCCGGTGATCCAGGTTGTCTCCACCCAGGTGCGTATCCCCATTGGTCGATTTGACCTCGACAACTTGATCCCCAACCTCCAAGATCGAAATATCGAACGTTCCACCACCGAAATCGTAGACCGCAATGGTTTTGTCTTCCTTTTTATCGAGCCCATACGCCAACGCAGCCGCAGTCGGTTCGTTGATGATTCTTTCGACCGTCAATCCCGCAATGGTTCCCGCATCCTTTGTGGCCTGCCGTTGAGCATCATTGAAATACGCCGGCACCGTAATAACCGCCCGGGTCACCTTTTCCCCCAGATAATCCTCCGCTGCTTGCTTCAGTTTCTGCAATGTCATCGCCGAGATTTCCGGAGGACTGAACTGCTTGTCCTCAATGTTCACACGCACGTCACCGTTCTTTCCCTCAAGAATCTTGTAGGGAACCATTCCGATTTCAGCAGTCACCTCCCGAAAACGGCGACCCATAAATCGCTTGATGGAGTAAACAGTCTTTTCAGGATTGGTCACCGCCTGTCGCTTGGCTACCTGGCCAACAACACGGGATCCGTCCTTCAGAAATCCGACAACGGACGGTGTGGTCCGATTGCCTTCCGCATTGGGAATAACAGCAGGCTCCCCACCTTCCATGACCGCAACACACGAATTGGTTGTTCCAAGATCGATTCCGATTACTTTACTCATACGACGTCCTCCTTGTCCTTTCACCTTTATAAACTCTTAGCCCAATGCTGTCAAGTTCTTTTCTGCGACCACCAACCGGTCCATGCGCTGATTAATTCCGGAACCAGTCGAATCCCGTCGATCAGATCCTCTACGGCGATGCACTCATCGACGCTGTGAACAGCCCGTTGCCCCGTCCCAACAACCACCGTCTCGATACCTCGGGCATTGAATATGTTCGCATCGCTTCCCCCCATGTTGCGATATAAATCGACTGTGCGCCCGATTTTTTGCAATGCAGTCATCGCCGTTTGAACGGTGGCGGCATCCGGAGAAAGGAAAAAGCCATCACACTCGCGGGTCATGGTAAGAACGACGTTGGGACGATGGATAACGCCATCGACATCCACATGAACGGGTCCGCACACGCGCTGAAATGACCGCCGAACGCGGCAACAATATGCGTCCACTTTCGCTTCGCTATGGCTGCGAACTTCCATAACAACCCTGCAATCATCTGGGATGACGTTACGGGCCGAGCCGCCGATGATCTGTCCGATATTCGCCGTCGATTCATCATCGAGCTGGCCGAACGGTAGACCCGACAGGCTGCGGGCCATCAGGTCAATACTATTGATCCCCTGGTCAGCGTTGACGGCCGCGTGAGCACTGCGACCCTCGATGGACACATCAATGGCCTGATAAAATGGCGCACCCTTCACAAGGCGACCCAACCCGCTCGAGTCAAGCGAAAAGCCATACCGGGATCGGATTTTTTCTACATCGAGATGCCCAGCCCCCACCAAACCGATCTCCTCACCAACGGTCAAAACGATTTCAATATCCCCGGCACGCTGTTTTGAAAGTAAGAAGCGACGCATGCCTTCCAGGATCATCACGATTCCCGTCCGGTTGTCTGCTCCCAAAATCGTGTTCCCAGCGCTGCGTATCCATCCGTTATCCAGGATAGGAATCACCGGACCCCCGGAGAAAACGGTATCCATATGTGCATTGAGCATCACCGGTGGTATCGTCGGATCGGTTCCCCGAAATGTTCCGATCACGTTACCGGCGTTACCCCCTGTCTTTTCTGCGGCGCAGTCCTCCCTCACATCAGCTCCCAATTCCTTCAACACCGCTGTGCAATAATCCGCAGTTTTTCGTTCATTGCCCGATGCCGCTGGAATTCGGCACAATTCCATGAAACGCTCAATGATCGATTCTCTATTCATCGCACTCTCCCGACTCTCCGCAAAAAAAAAAAACCGTCCGTTCGCACGGACGGTAACCTGATTGTTTCACGCGTTGTCGTTGAAATCCGTACTGATTACTTTCCGCACGCATTCGGCTGTGAGGAAGCTGGTTTTTTTGCCTTTGAACTACCGCAGGCAGGAATTGTCGACGGTTGTTCCGAAGCTGGAGACGCCCGCCGGGTTCCACATGCGGAAAAATCCACCTCAAGCGTCGTCACGACCCGCTCCATGAACCAGCCGCCATCCTGCTTAACCCATGTCTGAACCAGATTGGGTTCGATGCGGGGAGTGGGTATTCCAGATGGAATGGCCCATTCGATCAAATGAACGGTTGCCCGGTCGCCATCCATACGGATCGCAGTGATATAATAAGCCAGCAGACTCATCGTTGCTTCTAGCGGTAACTTCTTAAATTCTTCACGCGTGACAGCCCGACGGTATTCCGAGGTGAACGTTTCATAAATCCCCTGTAAGTCATTGGATTTACGCAAAGACATGTATTCATATACCCGCTCTTGAACCGCATTGATATCCCGGATCTTTATTTCCCGCGGTCCCATGTCCGCCTCGACTACCATCACCCATCCGACTATGAACAGCATCCACAGACAAACCGCCATTCTTCGCATAACACCCTCCTGAGTTTATTCCTGCGCCTCCGCTGCCAAGGCTTCCGCTGCCTGCGCATCCGCCGCCAGTTCTTCAACACCACCTCCGGGCCGGGCAATCCGCTCAGGACACATCCAGAATGCCCTATCAATCCATTCAGTCACATCGGCACCGGTATCCAACACCTGCGTCGCTTCCGCCAACGCCGCCAGTCGCAACCCTTCGAAATAGATCAATTCAGCTGGAATTTTGCCTTCCAGATCAAGCAGCATCCGCTTCGCGTCATCCGATTTGCCGGCTTTCAACATCACTCGAGCATCTACCAGCTTCCTGTACCAACTCTCGAACAACTTGATGCTTGACGCATCCAACTGCTGAATCAGTTGGTCAATCTCACTCGAAGGCGCATTCTCCGCAAGTTTTATCTCCGCCAATTCCGCAATCAGCAGGTCGTTCTGAGGATATTCAGCCAGAATTCCATCAATGATTGTCTCCGCGGCAACAAAATCCCCTCCACCTAAGAGAATCCGCGCCATGTTCAAATTTGTCAGAAGCACACCCGGTATCTGGTCATTTGCCGCCCGCAAAATAGCCAACCCCTGGGCACGTTTACCATTCATCAACAGCGTCCGAGAATAGACAGATTGCATCCGGGCATCCTGTTGAGCGAATTGATACCCCTGTCCGGCCATTTTTTCTGCGTTTTCAATATCCTTGAGTTCCAGATAAATCTGAGCCATGTTGAAATACGGCATATGATAGGATGTATGATACTTCGTCGCTTCCCGGTAGTATTCGATTGCCTTGTCATACGCCTGTCGACGCCAATACAGCCCGGCCAGATTGTTAAAATATGCGGCATTGTGCGGGTTGATCTTTAGCAATTCCTCCCACAACCGGATCGCCTCCTCAGGCTTTCCAATAAATTCCGCATACAAAATGGCCAGATTGTTCTTCACATGCTCCAGTTCCGGTCGTAACGCGAGTATCGCTTTGAACTTCTCTTCCGCGAGCGTATAGTTGCTGGTCTTAATCGCCAGACCCGCCTCTTCTTCCAGAATCTTTATCTTCCGACTAATCGCCTTTTCCTTGTTGACGCAGCCCGAAAGGATAGATAAACCCACAACAATCACGAGTAAACAAACCGTTTTTTTCATCCTGTCTCCTCCAGAACCAAGTTGGGCGAAGTCTAACATTGAACATGACGCAATTCAAGAAGCACCCGTTTCTCAACATACCCAATTGAACAGGGTATCCATCCAAAGATCCGTTTTCAGGAAATAACCGGCCGTATTGATGCCAATCATGGCAATCACCCATAGTTTCCAGATGATTCCTGGACCCCCACATTGAACTGCGTCAGTCACCGAGAAACCAGATTTTCGTGATTGAACCCAACCGGCTCCGGCACATAGCAGAGTCCCCATTATCCCCGTACATGTCAGAAACCAACCCAGGCGATATGATATTGGCTCGTATACCAGAGAAAATCGATGCCTGCCGGGAGGGCAGATCACCGTCTGAAACAGCCCATTTCCTCGATGCAGTGAAATCGATGAAACCTCCTGCAAATCTCCGGATACTCTCCAGCCAACATCAAACGTCTCCGGGAGCTGAATACATGCCCAGCCAGCACTGTCGATTTCGACCCCGCGGCAGTTTATGGACCTTCGATCACTCCGGAAATAACCTTCCCGAACCCAGGCGTCCTTTCCGGGGAGAGGGTTCATCGTTTCGATGGTCACGGTACCAGGGATATACCGCCGATTCCAGGCTGGCCATCCATTGGAACCGTCGAGCCGGGCTTCATTGGGAATGACGAACCGGCCACCAGAATCGTTCGGTCGATGGAATGTTCGCATCTCCCATTCGTGGTTTTCGCTTAAAACATCCCCACGGTACAGGGGCAGGTCCCGGGGTGCCACGACGGTTCCGATGTCGAAACTCTCGATTACTGCACGATCATTGATCAACATGTGACGTCCCCAGTCAATGTAACCGGAATAATGCAATGGACTCCATTCATTAAACGTCACCAGCGGTATCCGGTGTATCATTCCCGCATACATCGGATATGCGTCTTTTACCTTTCCGTAGTCACTCCGGCTTGCCATCGCCCACCCACCATGCCAGTTCACCCCCATATCGGGAGATGATTCGTGAATCAGAGACAGAATAGTACCTCCGTGTTCCCTTACCCGGTCGATGTCATTGGGTTTTCCAAGAATCAATGCTTCCTCCGCCACCGGCACATACCCGGCATGAGCCCAGTACAATTCGGAAAAGACCAGCATTGGAAAAACCACAAGCAAACCCGGTTTCCGAACAATCGACACCATCGCAAAAGCAGCGCTCGTAAGCCCGAGAAAGATAAGACCGCCAATGCCGCCGGATCGCATGGTATCCCGCCCATCACCAATCAACACAAGCAGAACACCAAGTGTGCATAGGCTCACACCCGTCAAGCGGACCCGGATCGACCGGAGCGTGCGTCCTTGACTGCCATCGGTCAAACGGGTTTGTAGCCTGGTCAACGCTAGAGCTGCCAATCCGCAGACACCCCAAACAGTCAGGATGTTCCAGCGAACCGGTGCCCGGAAAGCGTTCAGAATCGGTACATGCTGCAAGAGATCATCGATCGGTGAATACAAACCAAATGACAACGTGATCCCAATTAGGACACAACCAAAGAAAAACCGGACGCGTCGGTCGCTGAAATCCGCCAGAACAGCCAGAAGAAAGAGAACCATTCCGAAAAAGCCGTTCAGTTCCCACTCATAGGCCGGCCACAGATTCTGATTGAATGTCCCGTATGCGGCATTACCGAATACATCTTTGAATATCATCAGCGGAAGATAGGCTGGAGGCATGGACATCTGACCGGAGAGGGTTTCAGCCGATTCCAGGTATCGCGGCGTGCAAGTCATCAATTCCCATGTCGGAAGAATCTGGGCAGCTCCGATGAATGAGCCGACGACGATGACCGCGATCACCAGTGCAAGTCGTGCTTGCAGAGGCGTTTGTTGGGGGGAAAACGCAGAGTGCAAAAGCATGGCAATCACTCCGATCATGATCACCTGCGGATGACCGCAAAGACATAAACCGCCGAAGAGCGCTCCGCCAATAGCGATACGGTCCCATGGTATCCGTTTGAATCCGGATTGTGGAGTGAGTATGAAGATGAGCCAGGGCAGATAAGCCAGGGCTTGAATATAATTGACAAACATGAGTTTACGGATGACATATCCGGAAAATGCACAAGCAACGGCGGCAGTGAATGCGCCGGCTGGGGAGCAGCGGAAGCGGCGGAAGGAATAGAATGTACCGATGCCTAGGAACAGGACATGGATGATCAATGATGCATTGTATGCGGATGAAAAGGGTAGCGAGCTATAGAAAAACCAATTGATGGGTGAAGCGATACCGCTTTGACCTTCAGCAAAGAATGGAAATCCCGCAGCTGAGAACGGACACCATATCGGCATCGTGCCTCCGCTGAATGACTGGTAGGCGAAGTATCGGAATGGAATGTTCTGGAACGCATGGTCCAAATAGAAAAAGATATGCCCCGGGTCAACGGCGTGAAAAAAGAAGAACCCGGTGAGAATGGTTAAAAAGAGAATAGCCGAGCCGTTCGTTCGCTGATTATCGTCCACAAGAAGACCTGGTACCGGCCACTCCGGATCCACACGCCCTGGGATTGGCACGAGACCGGCCCGCAGCTGACCGGGACCGGGATTCCCGTCCGGAGCGTTCTTCGGCAGATTGAGCCGCTTTCATTTCGGCTTCTTTTTCCTCCCGTTCATCACGGGCTGCACCGACGCCGGATGGACGGCCACCTATCCCGCACGCTTTTCCTCCAACATTGCCTTGCTTGGGCGAATTACCGCCTCGGGTAGTTCCCCGGGGAGGACCAGCGGTCTTACGCGATACGTTTTTCGGTGGTTTCAAGCGAAGGTAAGCCAGTTCTTCACCCCGCGCCAGCGTGACTTTACTGGGCTCGATGACGGAAACCAAATAGTCGCCGAGCCAATCCCCGATTTCGAATTTCTCTACTTCGGTTCGCGCTTTGCGATCCTTCGGCTTGAGATTTTTTATGAATGCGATACTGCGTGTGTCGGAAGATGTCAGCGTTCCAACCAATTCAAAATCGGGTAAATCCACCGTTGCCCGCTTGGGTGTCGGTGTCGGCTCTTCGGGACTTTCCGCTGATTGAGACTCGTAATATTGCCGATCTGAATTGAACAGGCTCCGCTGGTAGACTTCATCATAACCGGTTTCATCACCCAGCGTTCGTTTCAACGCAATCTTTGACCCGGCCAAATCCACGTTGTCCATCGAAAGCACGTCGGAATCCTGCTTGAGTAAATCCGCAATATCCACCGACTCGTTGGAACAGCCGAGGAATCCGGCAGCCAAGACCAGAATCGACACAATCCAGCAATACCCGATTATTTTATTCCGTTCCCAAACCATCCGCTTCACTCAATTGTCTTCCAGGTCGTACCGCCGTCGGAACTGACCTGAATGGATGCTGCTGTTGAGAACATGATGTGTTGATCGTTCGCTGGATCGATGTCGACGGAAAATGTCAGCATGCGATTTTGGGCCAAGTAATCCAGGGTGTAATAATTATTTGAATCGATGGTGATTCTGAGAGGAGAGATTCCGATGGTAGCAGCATAATACATTCGTTTGTTTACCGGATGCTGCTTGATAAAAACCGGGCGTGCTGGAATATAGTCCAGATAAAAATACGTATCGAAATCACCTCGGGGCAGAAACCGGATGCCATGATCGACAACGGTGTATCCATACTCGATGATCCTGCCGCTGATATTCTCGATGTGGCCTGAATTCCATTGTCCTCGGAACCGTTTCCCTTCCGCTGCGGAGACAATAAACCACCCGGCATCGACATGATCCGGGAAAACCATGCAGATTAAACCGCCGGGATCGGGTAATGGAAGTGACTGTTGGATCTGCAGCGAAGCGTCGGTTCGGGAACAGATGGCCATCGATTCATAATCGGCCATCAGCACGCGCCCAGGAACCATCGGATCGAATAAAATGGAGTGAACGACTGTCAGATTCCATGGTGATGGAACTGACATTTCGGTCAACGTCACGGTTTCGTCTTCCAGCCGAGCCAGATATACCTTTCCTCCGGTCGTTGCAAACAGAATGTCCCCGGCTCGATGGGGATCGGCCATCATGATCGAAACGGATTCATTCTTCAGAATCTCCTGGCGGCTGACTCCCGTCGCCAAATCAATCACAACCACGTCGCGCGATCCACCTTTGAGGCAAAGCTCAGATGACAAAAACTGCGCAAAGAGGGGTCGCAGCTCGAATGTCAGGGGTAGTACCATTTGCTCAGCAACACCGATCTGCGCACCGACCAGACCGGAAAAAAGCCATCCGAAAACATACATAAAAAGGCCCGTAACAGCCATCACTTTCAAACTATTCCGCATGGTCAGTCCTCCAAATCCAACTCAGTTTAGAGCGAAGTACAATACCTGTCAACGACCACGGATTGCGGGTGTTCAGGAAAAATGGAAGGTTCGATCCACGCGATCGAACCGACGGATGCATCCATCCATTGCACCCGCATCGCCACTCTCCGGATATCTTCCTGAGTCTCCGGAAGCCGGGACACGATAGTCATCACTTGACTGGGATGATTGAAAACACCCCTGCCCAAGCTGATCCCGTCGGCAATGATCGATACCTCGCATGCGACCGGACCCGTCGAAACAGACTCGATCCGAACCGTTGTCGAGATGAGTTCGCTCTCCCCGGCAGGTGTCTGGAAAACAACTTCACCGGAATGAGTCTGTATCAGGAAACCAGTCGCCATTTCACCGTCCGTCCGACTCGTCACGTGACATTTCCCTCGCAAACTCACGACATCAACTGCTTCATGATCCAGCAAAGATAACCAGTACTGCGGTTTCCGGCGCAACACCTGAAAATCGTCGACGCGGTACCATTGATAG
>JAFGMN010000056.1 GCA_016927515.1 candidate division CSSED10-310 bacterium
ATGGATCGTGGCCCCCAACGGATCGTTCGACGACGCCCTAGCATCTGTTCGATTTTCTGGCACCGATCCAGCATCTGCTGCGGTTTCAAATCGGTGCGCAGACGGATAACACCATTAACAAACCATGGTTGTTCGACGGGTCCGAACGGTTGGGTCCGATACCAAGATGACCCTTCGACGCAGTCAATTCCGGTGGTTCTGCGAAGGCAGTTAACCGCCGAGGAGCAGCGGGCGAGTGCATGACTCCAATTGGAGCCGATTCCGATAAACACCGTTTCCATGAACTTTTCCGAATTCACATCTCGCTCGGAAGGAGCGGAAGGTACGATCCGGATTAAACTGTAGCATAATCCGCATGAATTGACCACACGCTGACGGGCAAGTATGCTACGGAGCGGACGATGAATGTTTTATCAGGAGGAACAGGCATGGATGTCAAAGTAGCAGTGATTGGCGGCAGTGGTCTTTACGATATTCCCGGTGCGAAACGGGTTCGAGAAATCAGTGTTTCGACTCCCTTCGGCGATCCGTCCGATGCAATAACCGTTCTGGAATTCGACGGTAAACCGGTTGCATTTTTACCCCGTCACGGCCGGGGGCATCGGGTCAATCCGACCTGCGTTAACGCTCGGGCCAATATTTTCGCGCTGAAAACCCTGGGAGTGAAGTTCATTATTTCGGTCAGCGCTGTTGGGAGTCTGAAAGAAGAGATTGCACCTCGGGACTTCGTCATTCCGGACCAGATTATTGATCGAACAAAGAGTCGGGTGAATACGTTTTTCGATCCGTATGCGGTGCATGTGTCATTTGCAGAACCGTTTTGTCATGGTCTAGCGGATGTACTGGAGGTAAGCGGCCGGCGTTTGCCGGTGACCGTTCATCGGGGAGGGACATACGTTTGCATGGAAGGTCCGTTGTTTTCCACGAAAGCGGAAAGTGCGATGCATCGATCCTGGGGAGCATCCATCATTGGAATGACGGCATTGCCGGAGGCCAAATTGGCGCGTGAAGCGGAAATCTGTTATGCCACCGTCGCGCTTGTTACTGATTATGATGTCTGGAAGGATGATGCGGAAGTGCAGATCAGTGAAGTTCTGGCGAACATCAAAGCCAATACGGATCACGTCAAGGATTTGATACGGATCGCTATTCCGCAGTTAAATATGGAAACTGATTGCGCTTGCCATTCAGCGCTGAACGGAGCCATGATCACCGATCCAGCTCTGATTCCTGCCGCAATTCGTAAAGATTGGGCTCCTCTGATCGGTAAATACATCCCCGATTCCCGCGATTGAGAGATCGGATGCCCAATGACTCGGATGGATGATTCGGATAGATGATTCGGATGGAATACCCGGCGAATCCGACGGAAAACGTGATGTGCTTTGTGGGAATCTGAGGGAGCCTGATCCGGTTATTGGACCAGATCCGGTTCACTCATGAATGTTGCCCCCGGTGGCGACAAACGGATTTCTCCGAATTTTGCTTCATAATTGCGGACATTGTTCGTCAGCGCCAGCATCAGTTGCTTTGCTGTCCGAGGGCTCAGGATGATCCGGCTGCCCACGCGAATCTCATCACTCCCGGGTAGAAACATCCCGAAATCAACCAGAAACTCATTCTCACTGCTCAGGACCGTTGCAACGTTCGAGTATGTTCCGCCCTCTTCTTTGGCGTCGATTTTCATTTTAAACTGTCGGCGCTGTTGAGGTTGCTGTTGTTTCCGATCGCTCATTCCTGTCTCCTTATTGCGTAACGCGGGTTTACTTGGATAACGCACCGGATCCCCGATGGTTTCGAATTCGTTTCAACCGGGCACGGATCTTGGCCCGGGTGATATCGAGGTAGAACGACCAATGTCTCCGACCCGCCGGAATGTAGACGAGTTGTCCGGGTCGTACATATTGATCCCATGTCCGGATCGTGAAGCGACCTCCTGCCGATGCCTTATCATACAACGGGCTTCCCGGCAGAGGCGCTGCGGGTTCGAATCGTATCAAGCAGCCCTCCAGACTCATTGCATAGTCAACGGTCTGCTTGAAGTCGGCTGCTGTTTCAGAAGGCAGGCCCATGGAAAAGACGGCGATGGGCTGGATACCCATCGATGGTAAGCGGCCGATCAATTGACGGGCGTGGTCCAGGTTTTCATGGGTTCCCAGGACGTCCTGTAAACGGGGGACACCTGTGCCGATACCGAAGACGATCGACCGGCAACCGGCGTCTGCCATCCGACGGCACAGTTTATCTGTGATCTGGCTGATCCGGGCCGTGCAGCTGAACGATACCGGCAGGGAGTCGATGCCGTGGCAGATAGCTTCCACGTGATCGTGATCCATCGTGAAGTTCTCATCGTAAAACTCAATGTGCTTGACTCCATATACACGATGCAGATCGGTGATTGTCTGGATGATCCGTTCGGCTGAATGGGCACGAATCGGAACACCGGCACGGAATCGCAGTGGACAATGGCTACAGTGGAACGGGCAGCCGCGATGCGTCAGGATATGCCCCACCGGTGCATGATTTGGACTGTAAAAAAGATCATAGGGAATGGGTGGCAGGTCATCGAGGTTTTCATAGAGTGATTTACCCGGATTGGTTCGGATCGTGCCATTGCTGTCGCGATAGATCAGTCCTGCGGTTGTGAACGCATCGTCGGGCAATCGGTCCAGCAGATCGCCGAAGATGACCTCACCTTCCCCGGGAATCACAGCATCGATGGCGGGGGATAGGAGTGCGCTGTCCGGATGATTCGATGCTTCAACACCTCCACAGACGATGAATGCATTGGGTGCCAGGCGTCGGATTGTTTCGGCCAGTTCGTGACAAATACTCATGGAATTCACGAACGTCTGAAAACCGGCACAATGGGGGCGCCATGTTTCGAGCAATGTGTCCAGGGTCGTTTTGGTTCCCGTGCCGTATAAGACCCGCACATCAGCTCCACGATCCCGAGCGATGGCCGCGATGCAGGCGATGCCGAGGGGTAGAACGGGATGCGGTGGTTGAAGCGATCCCTCGGGCATGGGGTTGATAAGAAGTACTCTCATGGCAGGAGATCTTCCAGTCGTTCGGGGGCGGTTGCTCCGATAGGAGCGTCGATGTGGAACCTGCACCAGAGTTCAAAAAGGGTCAAATTCCAGATTTTGAATGGGTGCCGTTCTTTTCCGGTGGAAAAGAACGCGTCTTTTTCCGCTGCGATGGTTTGGGGATTGAAAATGCCGCGTCGCTTGATTTCGTTTGGGCTGAGAACATGGTCAATGATGGGGCGGAGTTCGCGACGGGCCCACAGATCCATGGGCACGATGAAACTCATTTTACGGCGAGTTCGGGTTTTTTCCATCAGTAAGTCACCCATCGCTTGAAACATCAGGTGTCGGAGCTGGCCGTTGGGTGCTTTTAGCGATCCGGGAGCGTTGCAGAGAACGTCGAGAATGCGGCGATCCACGAGGGGGCTACGGGCTTCGATGCCGTGTGCGTGGCTCATGGAATCGACATCACGGAGTTGCAGGTTGGAGACCTCGTGTTGGAACAGAAGGGATTCCATGCGGTTGAGGGCGTCGTCCCGGGGGGGATCGGAATCGTATAGAGCCACGATTGTTTCTGGTGTCGGCGTTTCCGGCAGCATCGCCAGGAATTCCGAAGTAAACAGCTGAGCCCGGTCGTGTGGTCCGAACAGGAACTTGAAATGACGATAATGGGCGGGGACGCCTTCCGACAGGGCGTCCAGCCGGTGCAACCGGTGTTTTGCGCGTCCAGGTAGGCATCGCGAACCAGAGAGGAACACGTGGCGGATCCATGCAGGAATACGGTGCCATTTGGCACAAGCGGCAATCAGACGGGCCTGCTGAAGGAACCAGTGACTCCCGATAAAAATCTCATCGCCGCCGGTTCCCGTCAGCACCGTATGAATGGGGTCGGGTAGTGTCGAGGCAACCAGATACGTGTTGATGGCATCTCCGGATGGTTGATGAAGCCCGGCGATGATTCGGGGAAGGGCTTGTTTCACAGTCATCGGCGATATCAGGCATTCATGGTGATGGGTTTCGAAGCGTTCGGCGATGAGCCGTGCATATTCGAATTCGTTGTAGCGATCATATCCACTGCCGCTCCCCTCATACCCGATGGTGAAGGTGTGTATCCGTCCTGGAGCGTGCCGGGCGGCAAGGGCGACGACGGAGCCGGTGTCGGTTCCGCCGCTTAAAAAGAAGCCGGTATGGTCCAGATCATCGGGCATGGCATCCCGAACGGCGTTGTCCATGGCTTCCCGTAACCGTGCGGACAGGATGGTTTCATCGGCGTTAGTGGGAGATGGGGACCAGGGGGGTGACCAGAATCGTCGATGGTGAAGGGTATCGAATTCCAGCGTCACGGTCCAACCAGGGCGGACGGCTTCAATGGTTTGGTAGATGGTGATCGGATCCGGCGGGCAGATCATGCTGATATACAATGAAACGGCAGCCGGATCAAGTTCACGCGGAACATCATCTAGTACGAGAAGGGCTGTGGGATCTGACGCGAATGCCAGTCTTTTTTTTGTGCGGGTAAAATACAGCGGCCGAGCTCCTGATGGGTCCCGGAAGAGGGTCACTGATCGGCCATCGGATGTCATGTCAGCGCCGGCGAACAGGCCTGCTGATGAATCGATGGAAGGGAACGGAGGAGAGTTAGCGGCGGGAAGGGATAGGTAGCCGTCGATGATACGGACTGCATCGCCTGATTGTGTAAAGGCGGACCGGTGGGATGTATCTGGAGAGGGGAGCACGGCGGCGAACCCCGATGTGAAACGGGCGATCCGAAGGGGTTGATTGCTTCGAGACTGCACGATGGCATGCATTCGGTTGATTTCGGTGTCCGAATAGGGTCCGGCGATTCCAAATAGTGCTCCCACAACAAACTCCTGTGCTTCTTATAGTACGTGTCAAATGCTCCTAATACACCAATTCCCATCTAAGCAGGCACCTTATCACGATGCCTTCACGATGGGAACCGGGGCGAAGACTATTCTTGTGTGCGAATGATCAGTTTGGACTGACCGATCATGATTTCATCGTTGGGTTTCAGAACGGCGCGGGAAATGCGGATCCCGTTCACGGATGTGCCGTTGGAGCTTTCCAGATCGACCAGCACGTATTTTGTGCCTTCCAGAGCAATCTGGGCATGATGGCGGGAGACGCTGGTATCGGTGGCGAGTTGGATATCGTTATTGGGGCCTCGGCCCATGGTGATGCGTTCCTTGTCGATCGTGTAGGATTCACCGGTAAAATCGCCGTCCACGACATCGAGAACAGGTGGATTGCCCCATTCGAAGTCCTCGTTTTCATCCTCGACTTCGATGGCTTCTTCCCCGATTGCAAATCCTTGATCAGCGAGTATGTCGGAATCCACGGTATCCTTCATCAGCGGGTGGCCTTCCTCGGTCGAGCCGATAATCGGATGATCGGCGGCGTTTTCGTCCAGGTTGAATTCAGAATAATCGGAAACACCGGTTTCCATTTCGATCTCATCAGAATCTTCCTCGAGATCCATCTCTGCCGCTGGTTCGCTGTAGTCTTCGATCCCATCGTCTTCTTCCACACGTTCCATATCAATCGATTCAATGCCCGATTCAATGCCCGATTCAGCGTGTGGTTCATTCATCGGAACGCCTTCTCCCGGTTCGTCCATCACTTCGTCGTCCAGAGCTTCCTGCAGGTCCTCATCAAGGGGCGGTTCCATATCCTTCAATGGTTCACCGGTGATGAAACTCAGATGCTTGTTGTACTCATGGATCTGTCCATTCACGCGGATGATGTGCTGTTTGCTATCTTCGATTTTCTGTTCGATTTCCTTTTGCAGCGGTTCGAAATCTTCTTCGGCGAATTCCCCGGCGAAAAATCGGAGTTGATATTCTTCGAGGTGTTCCTGGTTGCTATCAACGACTTCCTGGTGTTTCTCGATTTCTTCTTCAAGGGTAGCAATTTCAAATTCGATTTTTTCCTGGAATGGTTTCAATTCGCCGAAAAGATCCGACAGTTTTTTCTCGTAATCACCTTTGACCTTCTCATAGATCTTCTGTCGGACTTTCTCACGGTTATTTTCTACGAGCTCCAGCCGTTTCTGCAATTCATCGATTTCATCCTGGAGCTTTCGAACATCGGCGAGAAATTCGGGCGGCTCAAATTTGTTGTTGCTCATCATACGCTCCTCATGCAAAGAAGTTCCTGGAATGGAGTGACACACGCTTCCATTGTATGCACGGCGGCTGGTTCAATGTCAAGTGAATGCAGATAAAACAGGTGCTTTTTCAAGGGCTGGTCAACGGGCCAGTTGTGTATTCCGGAGAAATTCGGCGGCTTCTTCGGGGGGGGTTGGATTGATGTAAAAACCGGTTCCCCACTCGAAACCGGCGACCCAGGTGGATCGAGGCATAATTTCTATGTGCCAGTGGTATGCTTCGGGGAATTTGTAATCGAATGGTGAATTATGAATGAGGATATTGTATGGAGGTCGTTTCAGGACAATATCGATACGTTGCATCAGGGACATCATGATGACAGCCAGATCGCTCATTGCGGAATCGGGGGTTTCTTCGAAGAAAGGAAGATGATTCCGGGGTAGGATCCAGGTTTCGAAGGGGCACCGGGGTGCATAGGGAGCGATCGCGATGAAATGGTCGTTGCTCTCGATGATCCGGACCATATCATCCATTTCCTGGTTGATAATATCACAGAACACGCACCGGTCTTTGTATCTGAAATAGGCTTCGGAGCCGATCAGTTCTTCACTGACGCGTTTGGGGACGATTGGCGTTGCGATGAGTTGGGAATGGGGATGTGACAGGCTGGCGCCGGCTGCCTGGCCATGGTTTTTAAACACCATCACATACCGGAGACGTTTGTCGTTGTGTAGATCTAAAATACGGCTCCGATATGCCAGGAAAATCTCGCGGATCTCCTGTTCATTTAAATCGGAAAGGGTTTTTCCGTGATCGGGTGTCTCAATAATGACTTCATGCGCGCCAACGCCGTTCATTTTATCATAAATACCGTCGGCGCGTTGGCGGAGATGTCCTTCGATTTGCAATGCCGGGAATTTGTTCGGAATTACGCGGAGACGCCAACCGGGTGTATTGGGAGGTGTATGATCCGGACGGATGGCGTAGATTTCCTGTGTCGTCAGGTGTTCGCGACCGGGGCAGAACGGGCAGGTTTTTTCCGCTTGAGGATCGGATGACAAAGAGAAGTCATTGGGTCGTAGACCCCGTTCGCTGGAAATGATAACCCAGCGACCGATCACTGGATCTTTACGAAATTCGAGCATGGCAACCTCGTCGGCTTAATTGGTGATAAACAACTTGGGTTGGTCCGGTCGCCGCCGGGCGCGTTTTTGCATCTCGCGATCTTGGGTTCGTTGTCGCATTTCCTGTCTATAGTTTTCCAATTTATCGTAGACCGGTGTGGGTGTTTCCGAGGGTGTAGGGGATGGCCAGGGAGTGCCCGGTGCATAATATTGTGGTGGGGGAGCGCCATATCCATATGGTGGGGTTGGTGTGGGAGCGACGCGATTATCTTGAAGTTTATCGTTGATTTCAACGGCGGTCAGGACAACGAGGAAACCCAGAATGATCAGCAGGGGGAGGGTATATATGAGAAAGCGTCCTGTTGTTTGCGTTTTCCATTCGCGGAGGATGAAATCGAGATCCTGCTGTGTGTAATACCGTTTGCCGTCTTCTCCGATCCGGCCCCGGGGCAGGGTCCCCTCGGTTACCATTTCAGAAAAACGGCCCATGGGCAAATTGAGAATCTTCGCGATGTCCATGGGCGAATAATGCTTTTTCCGATGATGCTGTGCCAAACCATCCTCCGTATCGTATGATAGGAACACGGAGGAATTATACCGCTCAGAGATCAGTTGGGCAAATCATAAACGGCTCGATCCCATTCCATGATTCGCAATGTATTCTCGGGTACCGGTACGAACGGTGGTGAATTGATCCGAATCGACGGATCATATCGGTAGTTACGAGTGTTGCCGTTCCGGAACGCGCCGCCGGCATGGGCAAAACCCCGGGCCGCGAAATGACCGGGAGCTGCTCCGTCACGATCGATAAATGGGCCGACAATCATCAGATACCAGAGATAATCACCCGGTTCGATGAGTTTCTCATTCCATTCACCCAGTTCGATTCGAGGGATTTCATCGATAGCAAAATCCCGGCCGTCAGTGATCCGACCATCGTTGTTAAGATCGTATTGATAATTCGATGGCGGCTGATATCCGCTGGCATTCCATCGATACCGATGCTGAGTGGGCAGATACTGCGGATATGGAAATGGATGGGAATGATCCGGATCCTGATCGATGGCAGCGCCGGAGTGATCCCAGTCGTCGTCTTCCGTGACCAGCGCTCCGGCAAATGCCATGAGCCCGGATTCGATTCGCAGGATTCTCGGGCAGTTTTTGCTCAGAATAATATCACCTTCATAGACGCCGCTACCGACCCTGCGCAGGGGCACCATGTTGAGATGAACCGGCATGCCCTCACTCGTTGACATGGCATCTTCGGGTGAATCCGGATCCAGTTCGTCGGTGCCCATGATGATTTCCCGTTCAATGATGATGTTTCCACGGGCTACGATCGTGATGGCCCTTCCATGCAACGTTCCCCAAACATGGCAGTCACCGTTGACGATGATCAGGCCGTTGAAATCAGGAGGCAATGTGGTTGTATCCGGCCCAAGCGCTCCCGGCGCCCATGCGTCACGATACGAGTAACTCTCGGTGTTCATGATATCGGCATCCGGCTCGCGATATACGGCAATTGTATCCGAGAAATCCAGACCCCAGAATTTTGTTTCCATTCCCGTATCGACATACCTGTAGTTTCCCAGGAAGAGATCGTATTCCTGGTAGCTGGTCGGTGAACCAATAACCCATGCGCTGGCTGCGTTGGAGTTGTAGTACGTGGCCATTTCACCCAGTTCGGGGAATTCGATTAACGGAACATTTTCGAAAATCTCTCCACCGTGAGGAAATTGCGCGGATGCCGAATTGATGACCTGGCTGCTGGTTAAAACATCATCGAAGAAGTAGACATCATTACCCGGAGACGGTGGAAGCTCAATGCGATCCTGGGAATAGACTCTTCCCGCATACATTCCTCCGGCGGCAATCGTCAATCGGCTCTGCGTGAACCGGGCATAATCGAGGAAACTGACCGGGCTGACCATTAACTGCCGGTTTTCCACGGCATCCTCAACGTTTCCTGTAGCGGTGATGGTATACAGCTCGTTAACCCGGATCCGAGATCGGTGTCCCAGTTTCATCATGTCAGGAGTCAACAGGTATTCGGCATGGTCCAGATGCTCCGGCAGCGAAATAATCGGTTCATAATCACTGGTAGGATGCATGCAATCGGGGTAATCAGGGTACCAGCAGCCGGTTGACATCCCTTCGGTGCGCATTCGGAGCCCCATTTCAATTTCACCGGGAATTCCCCGTGTGATCCGGATTTTGATACCGCCGTTGCCTCCGGGTGGAGGAGCTGTCCAGAGACCGCTGGGGCTTTCCACTTCAATGATGATGGCTTCATAGGAAGCGGGTGGGCTTAACGTGATGGCAAGGGGGTGCGTTTGCGACTGGTTCCAGAGCCTGCACAAGCCGAAATCGTTTGAGAAATCCAGTAAAGCATGGACTTTCCCATTGGGAGGACTACCACCCCATGTGGCTGCATTGCAGAGCGTCAGCGACTGTTCAATTCCCGATTCGCGATAAATCAGCCGAACGGTCAAATCGCTCTGATTAAACATGTCGTCATTTTGAATCTCAACGATATAGGTGGCAATTGCCCAACTGGGTCGCACATAGAAATACTTCGCATCTGTACCGGTCTTGTCGCCGAAAATCAGACTCTCGGTTTGACCGGGATACTGGTTGGGATACAACGCCAATTGATTTCCCCAGGCATCACAATGATTGTAATCCACGGAAGGGTTGATATCGGTTCGATTCAATTCGATAGTCACATCTTTTCCCATGAACGGGTTGATGATATTGGCTAAATTGACCGGATAATACTCTGTCGTACCCGACATCTGATCGACATACACCCGGGGATCCTTCGAATTGAACTCGAATGCATTGACGACTTCGATTCCCTGTCGGACCAGGATTTTCAAGTTCTTGCCGGGCAGCAACCGATTAACACGTGTCGGATTGCCGTATATCAACTGCGCCGGATCAAAACCCACCGTTCGGTCGATGTCCAGATCAAAATCAACCACTTCAGAAAAGGCGGCATCGATTCTCAACGAATAGTTACCGACCCCCTGCTTGTTGTCGGTGATCCTTTCCCCCATGCTGTTCTGATCATATCGGCCGATGTCTTCCGATATCGGCAGGATCACCGGGAAATCATCCCGGTCAACCACCCCGTCTCCCGGATTCTGGCCGTACGTGTTGAGCAGCGGGTCCTGTCCGATCAAGAGCCCTTTGGCGCGCTCGACTCCGGCATTCGCAACATACGTTGCAGCCACTTGAGTATATGTGGAATCTGCGAACATCGATTGCTTGCTGGCGTAAAGATATAACGCCGTGCTCATCGTCGTCAGCAGCATAATGAACAATAATGTCAATACAAGCGCACTTCCTCGTTCAGACCGTATCATGACCTGGATCCTCCATCCCCATTGCGGGTGAAAAGGGTCAACGTGGAGATCAAACTCCACTGGAATTCAAGCAAAAGTTGTACCAGTTCATCCATTCCTGAACGACCGGAATTCAGGCGGGTGTATCCCGATGTTTGATGGGAAGAGGTTACAAAAAGTATCAGTTTATGGGGGGGACTCCCTATTCGGATGAAGAAGTCGCGGATGCATCGGTTAGTGGAGCTGTTGAAGGTGTTGCTGTTGGCACCGGTTCGGGAATAGTGATGATGACCGTATCGGGATCGATGCTGACCAGCGTGATCCGGGATTCTCCAGCGACCAGAACGGGTCTGATCATGTGGTCTCCCGGCATTAACTCCGCACAGTCGGCGACGAGTTGAATGTCCGTCGGTTTCAGCCGGTTGACCATCGATGCCGGTCCAATGATCGTCAACGTGACCACTGGCGGTGTAACAATGAAGTCCGACGCCAGAGTCTGCGGAACCGCCGTAATCTCGAACTCCGGAAATGACCGCTCCGTGATCCGTTCGCGAATTTCCACCCGGGCCGTGACACGGCTGGGCGTGATGATCCGAATCAGCGCATTCTGCGGTTTCAATTGAACGCGGTCGTCGAAGGAGAGCGTTTGATCAAGCACATCGATGGGCTCTGTATACACCACTTCGATACTTTCCAGTGCCGAATACGGACCCTCAATTACCGCGTGCGGCGGCGAGACTCGGGACTCGCCTAACTCGTAATCCGCATTCGGACTTCCCCGAAGAAACGGCTGGATCCGCACGGATTTCTGAATCACACGGTCCAACGTGACCGTCACAGTGTCCGGGACGATCTGTAAAATCGACAGCTGATTCGAGTACGGTGTGATGATACTTGATGATGTAACTCTCAGCGGCACTTCACCTGGTTCAACGTCTTCCGGCAACTTCAACGATATCGTGATATCCGACGGTTTCAATGTTGGAATCAGGCTTTTCGGTCCCCGGATCCTGACCTGGATAACCCCAGTTCCCTTGTCTGTCAATTCCATCCCTTGGGGAATACTCTTAATTTGGTAGGGGATATCCCGCACAATCCGATCGGCGGTGCCCTGTCCAGTGATGGTGATCCAGAGTATAATGGCAAGAATGAGTGAACCGGTTTTCAATCCGGGATTGGCAGTGATGGATTGCCGTATTCGGTCCCAGTTCAGGCGGAGCATCATCGGGTTTCCTTTGCAGTACGTTGTGCCGGCCGTTCCAGAATCAGATCGATCAGGCGGCGTTTGAGCTGTTTGCCGTCGCTGATTTTTTCGAGATTGCCGTCCAGTGCAAGGGAAATTGTTCCGCGCTCTTCAGAGACCACGATCACTGCTGCATCGGTGTCTTCCGTCAAGCCGATAGCGGCTCTGTGACGTGTGCCAAGCGACCGGGTCAGCAGGGGATTCCGGGTCAATGGGAGAAAGCAGCCTGCGCAGGCCAAACGATTTTCAGACACGATAACCGCGCCGTCATGAAGAGGTGATTTGGTATTAAAAATGGAGCGTAGCAACTCACTGGACACTTCGGCATCCAGCGAAATGCCGATCTCCCGATAATTTGCTAACCCGGTCCGTCGTTCCCATACAATCAGCGCACCCGTGCGCTGTGATGCCATTGTTTCCGACGCATTGACAACGGCATCAATGACCGGATGGCTTTTTCCGTGCTGCCGGGTTCGCCAGAACCACTGCCGACCGAGCTGAGCCAGAACCCGGCGGACTTCGGGCTGGAACAGAACGATGATCAGGATGACCCAACTGACCCAGAACTGGCGAAGCAATTGGTAGAGCGTGGCCAGTTGATAAACCTCGGCACCCTTGAACATCAGAAAAAGGACGGATAGGCCGAGGAGAATCTGAAATGCGAGCGTTCCGCGCATGAGGAGCAGGGCACGGTAGATGATATAGGCGACAATCAGAATATCGACGATATCCCAGACGCGAATATACAGCCCTACGACGTGGAACAAATAACCTGTCATGTACCTGCGGCCTCCATAATCCGTTCGAAGACCGTTAAAAACCGATGGGTTTCGGCAACATCATGTACCCGAACCATATCGGCGCCCGATACGACACCGGCAGCGACCGCTGCCAATGATCCTTCCAAACGTTCCATTGCTGGTGCTCCGAGAATCATGCCGATCATGGATTTGCGCGAAGCTCCCAGCAGCATCCGACAGGAAGCGACCCGAAGACGATCCACGTTCCGGATCAATGCCAGATTATGTTCCAGTGTTTTTCCGAAACCGATTCCCGGGTCCAGAATGATTCGCGATGGATCAATACCATGATCCCCTGCGACCCGGATCCGCTCCTCGAAAAAAAGCCGGACCTCCTCAACCACATCGGCATAGACCGGTTTCGCCTGCATGGTCCGGGGCTCCCCCTGCATATGCATGATCACAACATCCGCACCGGTATCCGCTACCAAACGGATCATCTCTGCTTTTCGCAATCCAGTAATGTCATTGATGATATCAGCACCCGCATCAATTGCTGCCCGCGCCGTGGCGACATGATACGTGTCCACTGCAATCGGCCGGTCCGTCCGGCGCCGAAGCTCACCGATCACCGGAATCACCCGCGCAGTCACAATCTCTTCCGGAACCGGCTCCGTGAATGGCGCCGACGATTCTCCACCAATGTCCAGACACGTGGCACCCATGGCCAGCATTGCCATGCCGCGATCAGCTAATAACTGCGGATCCGATTCACCATCTCCAGAAAAACTGTCCGGCGACGCGTTCAGGATACCCATGATTCCAATTGGCATTCGTCCGGCTTTCATTCCGGTTGTTCCACCTCCCCTGCCCCGGATCCCAGTCCACTCAAACCAATTATATCCGTGATCTGCCGCGCATCCAGCACCTCATACTCCAACAGCGCATTCGCCAACGCTTTTAGCTGCGGCGCATGCGCTTCCAACAGCGATCGGGCCTGTTCATAACAACCCGAGACAATGCGCTTGATCTCGCTGTCAATCACACGAGCTGTTTCCTCGGAATGACCGGGTTGCGCCGCGAATTCCCGGCCCAGGAATACCAGATCACTTTCCTTTTCATACGAGACAGGACCCAGTTGCGGACTCATTCCGAACACCGTTACCATCTTCTTGGCGATTTCTGTCGCTCGGGCAATATCATTAGCAGCACCAGTGGTGAATGAATTGAGCATGATGTCTTCCGCAGCCCGTCCACCCATCAGCATGATAATCTGTGTTCGGAGATGGGTTTCGGAATGGTTGAAACGATCTTCCTCGGGCAAGTGCATCGTCACGCCCAGTGCCCGACCCCGGGGAATGATCGTCACTTTGTGAACGGGATCCGCGCCGGGAATCAGGATTCCCACAAGCGCATGACCGGCTTCGTGAAATGCCGTGATCCGCTTTTCCTTTTCCGAGATGATCATACTGCGGCGCTCAACCCCCATGATGACCTTGTCTTTCGCCAGTTCAAAATCGATGTTTTCAACGCACTCTTTGCGTGCCCGGGCAGCCAGGAGCGCTGCCTCGTTGACGAGATTTGCCAGGTCAGCACCCGAGAACCCGGGTGTTCCCCGGGCCAGGGTATCAATGTCTACATTGTCGCACGTCTTGATTTTCCGGGTATGGACTTTCAGGATTCCTTCACGACCCTTGACATCAGGTCGGTCGACAACGACCTGGCGGTCAAAGCGTCCCGGCCGCAGCAGGGCGGGATCGAGCACATCGGGTCGGTTCGTTGCGGCAATGAGAATCACACCCTCGTTGGATGCAAAACCATCCATTTCAACCAGCAACTGGTTCAATGTCTGTTCCCGCTCATCATGTCCACCCCCGAGACCGGCTCCCCGATGACGCCCGACGGCATCGATTTCGTCCATAAAGATGATACAGGGCGCATTCTTTTTTCCCGTTTCGAACAAATCACGAACACGGGATGCTCCGACACCAACGAACATTTCAACGAAATCCGATCCGCTGATGGAAAAGAAGGGGACATCCGCTTCTCCGGCAATCGCACGGGCGAGAAGGGTTTTTCCTGTACCCGGAGGACCGACCAGCAGAACACCCTTGGGTATTTTTCCCCCCAAACGACTGAACCGCTGCGGATCTTTTAGGAATTCAATGATTTCCTCGAGTTCCTCCTTGGCTTCGTCTACTCCCGCGACATCTTTGAACGTGACCTTATGACGGTCATCGCTCATCAGCTTGGCCTTGCTTTTCCCGAAGGTCATCGCCTGGCGACCGCCGCCCTGCATTTGGCGAATGAAGAATATCCAGATGCCGATAAGCAGAAGAAATGGAAGCCAAGATATCAGGGCTGCTTCCCACAGGCTTTCGCCATCGTCCTTTACGGTGATTTTTACACGGTGTTCGCGCAGGATATCGATGAGGTCATCGTGGGGCGGAGCGATCGTGGTAAACTTGACTGTATCCGTATGGGATTCGACGAGTTTTCCTTCGATGATGTTTCCGGTGATGGTAACTGACTGGACATTTCCTTCCTGTACGAGATCCAGAAACCGGCTGTACTCCACTTCCACGGTGTTGCCCGTTCCGGCCACGAACATCTGATACACTGCAAACAGCAGGAGTATGAGGAGCAGCCATACAATCATTGTTCGAAAACGATTATTCAAAAAAACCTCCTGTTGACGCGATTAAACCGGCAAACCGTGAATCATGACATGATCCATTTTATCGCCGATCGGGGCCGGCAAGTCAACTTGATCCATCCTCCGAGTTCGTTGATAAAATACGCTCCGGAAGGGATTCCGGGTTCAGCGATCCACCGGATGTCACCATCGGGTCCGGCGGCGAGAGGCAAGTGATCACGAAGTATTGCGGGAATTCGTCGGATGCGCAGGTGTTCAGAGAGTGATACAGGCGATTCAGAGTCAGGTGGTCGCCAGCTGTCGCGGGGACGGCGGGTTCGGATTTGGATCTCGTATTCGGTGATGATGGGGAGAGGATCTTCGAATGCATCGATTTCTTGTGTCAGTACATCGTATGCACCGATTTCCCATAGGCCGGGAGTCCATGGGTACACGGAGCGAGCGGCAGCTGCCGGAGACACGGCGGGGATAAGAATGATCCGCTGTCCGTCGTATCTGGCTTCTGCGCCTCCGGGGAGAGGACAATGATTTCGCCGGCCGGTGACGCATTCCACCAGGCGTGTGATGTGATCCGTGACGAGGCGGCCGGTTTGTGCAGGAGCCACTGCGGTGTAAATGGCAGTGGCGCAGCGGTTGATGATTACTTCCGGTTCTGTGAAAAAGACATCGGCGCGTAAAATCGCAGGCAGCACTCGGTTCCAGCCGGCAACGGACAGGATGCGCTCCGCCCACCGGCTCAGTTCTCGGTCTTCGCGTTCCAGCATTCGTGATGCCCTGACAGCGGCGTGATCAACCCGCGGATTGATCGATTGAAGAACCGGAATCACGGACGCACGTATGGCATTTCGCGGATGCGAAAGATCGGTGTTGGACGGGTCGTCCCGCCATGCGATGGCGTGTTCAGCGGCGTAGTGAGCGATATCGTCGCGGGTGCTGTCGATCAATGGTCGGATCACGCGATCGTCCCGCCGTGTCCGGATACCCAGAAAACCGCGTGGACCCGCACCCATGGTCAGTCGCATGATGACTGTTTCCAGATGATCGGTCGCTGTATGGGCGGTGGCGATACCTGTGGCACCGATCTGCACTCTTAGTGCATGCAGGGCATTGTATCGGCGCTGCCGCCAGGCACGTTCCGCGGATTCACCCGAGGCCGGTTTCAATGGCGCAAGTCGCCGACAAACGAACGGCAAACCGTACCGAATGGCTTCATGTTCGACGAAAGCCGCATCGTCAGCCGAACCCGCTCGCATACCGTGATCGATATGAGCGATGATCAGTTGAGAAGCCGGATCCGGAGCTATCCGGACCAGGATATGAAGCATGACCATGGAATCCCGACCGCCGGACACAGCCAGTACAAGGGATGAACGAAAATCCCAGAGACGGTTCTGGGCAACCGTCTGAAATACGGTGCGGAATAATGACATGAGTTGAACCGTATTCGAAAAAAGTATGGCGGATCAGGGACTTGAACCCCGGACGCCACGGATATGAGCCGTGTGCTCTAACCAGCTGAGCTAATCCGCCGGAAATGAATAGCGGGGACAGGATTTGAACCTGTGACCTTTGGGTTATGAGCCCAACGAGCTACCTGACTGCTCCACCCCGCGTCACCGGCCACGAAATATAAACGGAGTTCACCTGACTGTCAAGCACTATTTCACGGAAAATCACCGGCAGGAACCCGTGTGTCGCTGTCGGTTGGAACGGGCGACGGCACGATGATCAGAATATCGTCTTTGCCTACCTGCCTCAGTTCGGTCCGGATCAATTCCTCGGTATACTGAGGCGAGCGCCGGTATCGGACCTCCTCGGCCAGACGCTTGTTTTCTTCCTCGAGTCGACGATTTTCCATTTCCAAGGCCGCAATGGCTTGGCGGAGACGTTGATTGGCGGGATAGCCCCGGTGGTTTCCCAGGAAAAAGATTATCAACGCACTGATAACGATCCATACCAGGATCAAACCGCACACGTGCAGAATATCGCGTCGAGTCACCGCGTCAACGGTTCCGGAGAACCGTCCGTCCGGGGAAAATCGCGGCTTCGCCTATATATTCCTGTATGCGCAGTAATTGATTGTATTTCGCGACGCGATCCGTTCGTGAAGCCGACCCCGTTTTTATCTGTCCAGCATGCGTGGCAACGGCCAGATCAGCAATGAATGTATCCTCCGTTTCACCGGAACGATGAGAGATGACCGGTGTGTAGCCGGCTTTCTGCGTCAGGAGAATGGCGTCGAGGGTTTCGGTCAGCGTACCGATCTGATTGAGCTTGA
>JAFGMN010000057.1 GCA_016927515.1 candidate division CSSED10-310 bacterium
CCCATGACCGCCATGGCATGCGCAGCCGCCGCCGCTGGATCCGGATTCACAGCAGCGAATGCTCCGCACAAGGCAGTGGCAATACATCCCAGGCCGGTAACGCGGGTCATCATGACATGACCATTGGCAATTCCAGTCAGCGCTTCCCCGGCGACGATGTAATCCGTCTCGCCACTGACGCATACCGCGCATGCATACGTTTTGGCCAGTTGGGTCGCGGCATCCACTGCATCTATGGAGCCCGCCGTACTGTCTACTCCCCGAGTCACAACGGATGTGTCCAGCAACGCCATGATCTCCGATGCATTGCCCCGGATCAGCCGCACAGCACCCCCCGCCAGCAGAACCCGGGCGGTCGCCGTTCGAAACGGTGTCGCACCCGCGCCGACCGGATCAAACACCACCGGTATCCCCCGGCTTCCAGCCGCCGCCATCGCCCGCTCCATCGACTGGATCCATGCCGTGCTCAAGGTGCCGATGTTCACCACCAGCGCTCCAGCCAGCCGCGTCATGTCCTCCACTTCTTCCACCGCATGGGCCATTACCGGGGATGCACCCAATGCCAGCAACGCATTGGCAGTCGTATTCATGACAACGTAATTGGTGATATTCAATACCAGCGGAGTCCGCGATTGTATCGTTTCAATATCCGCCCAGATCGATTCAGGTGTAATGGTCAGCATGTCGTGATCTCCTTTCCGTTCAGATACATATAAAGCATCCTGTTCACAAAAAGTGACATATCAAAAAAGGAGAGGGAAGGGAAGAGGCTGGGCACAGGGAAGGGGAAAGCGAATGGGAAGGGGAGCGGGAAGTGGAGAGGAGCGGGAAGTGAAAAGGGAGTGGTTGGCAACGATTTTACTGAATGCCGATATGGCGATATCGGATTGACGAATCGGTTTCAGATTTGCACAGATGTGAATGGATTTTTACTGGTGAACGCATGAAGCGACTGGTTTTTTTTATGATGATGGCCGCTGGCCGTAGCCCGGGATTTGCGTGACGGCCAGTTCCTGAACGATGGGGTCCGGATCACGTTGAGCACGTTTCCGGTACCCGATGCGTCGATTCCGCGGCGGCAGAAAAAAGACGGATACCGGCATAATCGTCGCCACGGACACGCCGTCGAGGCAACCCCGACGCAACGGATCACTTCATGCTGTTCATCGGGCACGTCATTCGAGTCAAGAGAATCATCAAACACAAAAAAAAGGGTGAATCGGTGAAACGTTTCATCGGGCAACCCGTCTGATCTCCGATGGTAACCGTGTGGTTTCAAAAGGAGTGAAAAAGTGAAAATGTGGCACATGTTGATTTTTCTGGCAGTATATTTCCTTCTTCAACTGGTGATTCTACCCAAACTGGGAATACCCACGTGACTGTCCGGTGCATGCGGAAGGTCTTCCGCTTCTGAGGGCAATCCACCGGTCTCCGGCGCACTCGAATCCGGATCGGAAGGGGTTGAAACCACATCGGTCCGGCATGTAACGGATGCGGAGTTTGATTCCGTCATTGCGGGAACCGACAAGCCGGTGCTCGTCGATTTGTGGGCGCCATGGTGCGGGCCCTGCCGTCGGCTGGGACCCATCATCGACGAACTCGCCCGTGATTTCGCCGGCCGCGCGGTTATCACGAAAATCAATGTCGATCAGAATAAAAAGATACCGGGACGATACCGGGTCCAGAGCATTCCAACGATTTTGATCTTTCACAACGGCGAATTGAAGAAAACGCTGGTGGGATTGCAACGGAAAGAGACCCTGGCCGACATCCTGACCCAACTCCATGCGAATAAGTGAACAAGGGAAGATCAGGTGGCGAGGTAGGGTTCCAGGTCCGGTTCTTTCATCGATCGCCACGGTTCCGGCAGATCATCGATGGGTTTGAATGCCTGGAGTTTCAGAGGCCGAGGCAGAGGCGATCCGGCGAGTTCCTGTAACTGACGACGGATCAGCGCGATATCGTTCGGTGCATGAAGTCCGGGAACGACGGTGGTTCTGAATTCGCACCAGATTTTGGCGTCGAGGATGAGCCGGATCGATCGTTGTATGTTTGAAACATCCACGGCAACTCCGGCTGCCCGGGAATAGGGCACGGGATCCAACGGTGCTTTGATATCCATGGACACGCCATCCAGGACGCCGTCGTTCAGCAATCGTTCGATCACATCGGGGCGCGATCCGTTTGTATCGAGCTTGACGGGAACAACCGTTCGACCCACGCGAACCACATCGGACAAGGCACCAAAAATCGTCGGTTCTCCACCCGTGATCACGAGACCGTCCACCCAGTCCGCCAACTGGTGGATCCGTTCGATGATATCGTCCAGGGGGATATCCGGAAGCCGGTCGGGCGTTTCGATCAGGGTGCGGTTATGGCACCAGCCGCAATTGAACGAACAGCCGGGCAGAAACACCACCGAAGCGATTCTGCCCGGCCAATCCACAAAAGAAGTTTCGATAAAACCCTTCAGGACAATGTGATTCAAAACAGTTAATCCAGCGTACGCAGGTACTGAGATATCCTGATCGCTCCCGTAATCGTCCGCTCATCGTCCGTTATCAATATCGGCAGTTGTTTTTCCGCCGTATCCACCAATTCGTAAAAAGCCAGATCCGCCAGCGCATCCGCATTGGTTTCAGATAATTCGTCGATCTGAACCCCCAGAGATACCAGGTCAAAGTGGTTCTTGACATAGTCGCATTTGCCGCAATCGATTTTCGTAAACAGGATCATATCTCTCCTCCTTCACCTCTTCAGGTACCTCTACCTCTTCAAGTCTCTGCCTTCGGCCCGGCCTTCGAAGCCCGGTGCAACCCGGACGGTCCATGTCACCCGGTGCTGCTGAAACAACTGCCGGAGCGGTATCGATCCCGGAGTTCTCCTAGTTTTCCTTTGTTCCAACTGGATATTTTCGTAAAGTACCCGGTAATCCGCGTGATCCCTTCGACCCGAGTCGATCCGCAACTGATACAAGTCGAAGACAGTCCCCGGTGCGTCTTGCCACAATCGAGGCAGGTGGTAAACTCGGGGCTGAAGGCGACCTGATCGTTCTGGGTGTTCCGAAAAATTTTTCTAACCAGATTGGACAGGGATTCGGGCGACGGGCGGCTCTCCCCTAACCAGATATGCGTCAACGCACCGGCTTCGATAATCGGATGGAACAATCCTTCCTTTTTGACGCGATCCAGCGGGTTGTAAGCTGTTGAGACATTGAAGTACGTGGAATTTGTATAGTAATTTTCGCCGCGGGCGAAATGGCCCTTAACCGTTTTGCGAGCTGCGACCGCGTAGTCTTCAATATCCAGTTTGGCAAACCGGCACGCTGTGCTTTCGGCTGGCGTCTGCTCCAGAACGAACTTCATCCCATGCCGTTTTCCCAGCCGGTCCGCCAGTAATTTCATGTGTGCGATGACTTTCAAACCGAACCGCAACGCCTTTTCCGATTCATGCAATTCCCGGCCGGTATGAAACTGCACCATTTCATTCAATCCGACCATGCCAATCAGGTAGCTGACCCGGTTCATTCTGAGATAGGGTGTGCCGTCCGAACTCATGGCCAACAAGGCCAGGGGCCCGGAAGTGCCTTGATCCAGGAGTTGCTGGATGAAGTCCCGTTTCTGCATATGCGCCTTGACAGCCAGCTCGATTTTTTCCGATAGCACTTTGAACAGATCGGTGTCGTTTCCTTCTGCCTGGTAGGCGACCCGGGGTAAATTGATCGTGACGTTTTGGAGCGCGGAGTAGCGCATTTTCCATGGTTCGCGCGCATCGTTCAGATCGTTTTCATCGAGTTTGAAGGAGAGTCGGCAACATTCCGATATTTTTGCGGTATCGCCGCGATCGAAAACGAAGTATGTATTGCCCATTTCCGAGGCGACCCGGCAGATATGCTCGAGAAATTGCTCGTGGCCGGGCGTCCGGAAAAACTTTTCCGTGATGTGGACAAGGGGCTTCGGGAAAAAGAACGGTCTCCCGTTGGCATCGCCTTCCAGATATACGTCAAAGAGCGCCCAAACAAACCGCCGGGCAATTTCCGCATAATCCCCGTATGTCTTGCCGGTGAATTCTCCGCCGGGACCAATCGCGGGGACATCTTCGAAGTGCTTCGGTATTTCCCAGTAAAGATTGATATCGGAGAATATGGCCTGCCCTCCCCGGGCAACAGCCTGCTGCGAGAATTCATAAATGAGCATTTGTGAAAACTGGTGAAGTTCTTCATCGTTTTTATCCTCGAGATAGGGAGCAAAAAACAGGTTGATTGCATCCCAGCCAATAGCGCCGGCGAAGTTTGATTGCAGGGCGGCGGCGAATTTGACCATATGAGCCAGAAGCACCTCTGCATGTTTCGCCGGCCGGGCTTTCGCCAGGGAATTCGGCAGGTTCAGACCGAATTTCTTGATATACTCCAGCGATTGCCCGGAGCAGTATGGCCGATCGATAAAACCGAGATCATGCAGATGCAGATCGCCGTTGATGTGCGCATCCGAAACATCCTGGCTGAAGACACTGGTCAATGCATATTCCTTCTTTATTTTTTCCGCTAGGGTCAGGTTTGTCGCCTCGGGACCGTGCGGAACATTGGCGTTTTCCTTATTCCGATGCATGATTAATTGTTCGACGTCATACAGCGGAACGCCCAGCCGGGTGTGCATTTTCCGGGCTGATTCCAGTCCTCTTTCGATCAGTTTCGCATCGACGAGTTCCCGGATCAGCGGTGCCGTGATCACGCGGATCGACGAATGCAGGACGATTTCCTCCACTTCCCGGCTGATCTGTTCGGCCGTGTCGCGATCCACATACGTTTCCCGGACCAGGGCATCGACAATGCGCGACCGGTCCCATCCTTTCATGCTCTCGCTTGATGAGCGGACAAACAACATTAAATCCGTTGTCTCATCCCCATCGGGAAACGCCATTGTCCGCCCCGGCTCACGCCGAATGCCACCCGAATCCTGCACCACTTCATCCGTCCGTCTCGGTTCAACCATGTCATCTCTCCCGGATTCGAAACACGTCATCACCCCCACTGCCACTGAAAATCCCCTGCTCCGGAATGAAGTGAAGATTCCCGGGCTGTGATCAGATGTGCTTTATATCGCATCTTCTTAAAAGCTTACTACCACATCTTGTTGAGTCAAGAAAAAAAAAGCCGCAACCGTCTCGCTCCCGGTTGCGTTATCCGGGACAGTGGTTTATTTTCAATGCGTTATGAGAGCGGAGCGGATGGTGTTCATCGTTGGTTTAGTGGTTGCAGCCGGAATCTGGTTGCCGATGCTTTTTACCGACACTGATTCTCTCCGTCCATTTTCTCTCTCTAACGAAAACCTAACAAATCAATTGGTTACACCCTTCGCAGATTTTAGTCTGCCTATCGATGCAGATGCCGACAGGCTTTTCGTCATTTCTGGCGGAAGCGGTGTCATTCAATCCGAAGAGCCTTCGCACCCATGGATCAGTCGCCGGTATGGGCTGATCCTGAAAGGCACCGCCGGAACCGGGATGGCGGTTGTTTCCACCGATGGCGATGATTCCGAGCGGGTTGTCCGGGCCGGTGACATGATCGGCAATGTGCGGATTGCCGCGATCCGGCGGAATCGGATTGTGTTGGAGGGTCCTTTAGGCGAGGAAACGCTGGCCATCGCGCCGGATCCGGTGGGGACAGCCGAGTTGGACGGGGACGATCCGGTGCGGGTCA
>JAFGMN010000009.1 GCA_016927515.1 candidate division CSSED10-310 bacterium
GCAGATCACACATGTTACGGCATATCATTTCGAAGATTTTCGCACGATTCATTACGTCAATACCGATGGCTCGGATCTCACGATGGAAAAGATGGATCTGGCAGGCAGTGTCACACCGCAAGCCAGCCGGAACGGCGTGACGCAGTTCCAGGCGGTGACCAACGGCAGCAGCAACGACTTCGGCGTGATCCGGATCATCGGCCGCCGGTTGGAGGATGCCTGTCGCTTGACGGTGGAACTCCTGGAGGCTCCCCGGGTTAAAGCCGGAAAATATACGGTTATCGTGGATCCGATCCTGGGAGGTACCTTCGCGCATGAAGCGTTCGGTCACATGAGCGAAGCGGATGAATATCACAACAATTCTCGGATGCGGGAGATCTTCACGTTGGGACGACGGTTCGGGTCCGATAAACTGGGTATTTACGATACCGGTCTCGATATTGGTACCCGAGGTTTTCTGCGGTATGACGATGAGGGGGTCGCGGCTGAAAAAACATGGTTGATTCGTGACGGAATCTTGGTGGGCCGGCTGCACAGCCGTGAATCCGCCGCCCGGTTCGGTGAACACCCCACGGGAAACGCACGATGCCTGAATTACCGGTATCCGCCGATCTGCCGGATGCGCAATACCTGCATTGCACCGGGAACGGCCACGTTTGACGATCTGATACACGATATCAAACTCGGGGTATACGCCGTGGATTCCCATGGTGGGACCGGTGGCGAAATGTTCAGTTTCGATGCCGGGTACGGCATCATGATACGGAATGGACGGCTGGCGGAGCGGGTTCGGGATGTCCAGTTGTCGGGGAATCTATTCACGACATTGCAGACCATCGATGGAATTGGAGTGGACTTCACTATCGTGGATGACGCCGGCGGTTGCGGGAAAGGAGCTCAATTTCCACTGGAAACGACCTGCTCATCACCCCATCTGCGCATCCGCGGGATCACAGTGGGAGGTGCCTGATGATGCTCAATGACGAAATCGCCCGGATTCGAACCATGCAGGATCCTGTCGAGTTGCTGGTATCTCACCGCTATCTCCGTGAAATCAACTTCCAGGATAACCAGTTGAAAGATATCCAAAGCCGAGAGGTTTCCGGGAAAGCGGTGCGGATCATTCATTCGGGTCGGGTCGGTGCAGCGCCGGGAGGTCTTCAGACGCCGGTCGATCGACTCATCGATACAGCCCGTGACCTGTCCAGTCTGGGCCGGATTGCAGCGTTCACTCTGCCGGAAGGGGACGGTCGGATACAGGAGGCATCCTATATGGATCCCCTGGTTCCCGATATCGATCTGGAGCGGGCACGGGACCTGGCTGTAACCATCATCGATCGACTGCAAAACCGGCTCCCTGCATGGGTGATCGGCGGCGGTATCACCCTGGGTCATGCCGTCAATCGGCTCGTGACTTCCCGCGGAATCGACCAGCATTACGAGGAGAAAAGTGCTGGATTTCATATTCTCGTGACACTGCCGCGGGAAGGAGATCTCCTCGAAGTGGTTGTCGGCAGAAGCCGGTTTCCCGATGCGACGGACCTCGATGGTATACTGGACGAATTGACCTGGCGCGCCCGGCAGGCCGAAACCGTGGCGGACATGCCATCGGGAACCTACCCGGTTCTGTTTCATCCGGAAGCACTGTCCGGTTTTCTCTCGGCGTTCGAACAGGCAATCAACGGACGAATGGTTTTCGACGGCGTGTCTCCGTTGATAAACCGGATCGGAAAACCGATTTTCAATCCGCGAATCACCCTGATCGATGATCCCACCGATCCAACCCTGGCAGGATATGCACCGTTCGGCGACGAAGGAACTGCCGCCCGCCCCATCACGCTGGTGGAAAACGGCATTCTCCAATCCTACCTGACCGATCTGGATTACGCCGCCCGACTGGGATGCACCCATACCGGCCACGGCAGCCGATTCCCGGGATCCCTGGACGAAGGGCGCCCGTCAGGTGAAACTGGTATCGATGAAACAAACTGGATTTTATCCGCCGGGGATACCCCGGTTGACGATATGCTGGCATCCATCTCCGATGGTATCTATCTGCTGGCATCCTGGGATGTCTGGTCCGGCAACATTATCGGCGGTGATGTGAGCGGCTCGACGCATCTGGCGTACCGTATCCGCAATGGGCACCCCGTCGGAAGAATCAAAGACATGCGGATTTCAGGAAACCTGTACCAGATGCTTGGCGATCAACTGCAAACCATGTCCCGGGAGCGGCCGGACACTTCCGCCGGCGATCTTCGGGTGCCATTTCTGCTGGTTGATGGTGTCACGCTGGCGTAAGCGGTCAACCACCCGAACCGCCGCCACAGAATCCCGTCATTCACTGCCTCAGGAACTCCTGCACGTGCCGCTGATCCTAGCTGGTCAGCCGGTTCCGGGAGGGGCAAGACGGAATTTTCATCCCGGCACATCGCGAGAACTCTCTTTCCCGTAGATTTTCGGTGGCCAACAGCGTGACAACCGTCGGGAGATTCGTGGGCTATGGGATGTCACCATCGATAGTTTCGAACCGGTGTCCCTGGATAGTCAAACGCCTGAGAAGGGGTGTGCTTCGGGACACATCGAATGAATAAATCCCTGTTGCGGATTTCGCATCTTTCAATACAATTAAAACTGGATCCGATTGGAAATCGATCATTTTTTTTACGATGAATGGGGAGGAACAAGTGATGAGGGCGTTTCTATGTTTGACTCTAACGAGTCTGCTGCTGATGACTGGGGTCGGAACTTCCGCACAGGATTCGGCCACGGCTGAACCGGTCCCCGGGGAAATTCTCCGGGAATTGGCCGACGACAACACGGTAAATCGTGGTTTTCTTGTGACAACTGTTTTTACGAATCTGGCGGGAAGTACGACGGCGGAGGTGCCGGGGTTGCCCGGGGTGTATTTTGATCCGGGAACCGGGACGACCCATTTCGACCGGCCGTATTGCAGTCCCAACGGGA
>JAFGMN010000058.1 GCA_016927515.1 candidate division CSSED10-310 bacterium
ACCGCATCGTCCGGCCCCATCGTGAAATTGTCGCCGATGGGCAGCAGTGCCACGTCGATCCGGTTCATCCGGCCGATCACGTCCATCTCTGCGCTCAACCCGGTGTCGCCGGCATGGTAAATGGTCTTCCCCTCCATGGTGAACAGGAAACCGCACGGATTACCTGTGTAGACGATTTTCCCACTCTCCTCGATGAAGCCCGACCCATGCAACGCCGGCGTCAACTTCACCCGGCCCCAGTCAAACATATGCGCCCCGCCGATATGCATCGGATGGACCCGGCAGCCTTTCATGTCGAGATACGTTGCCAGCTCGAACGGTGCAATGACCAAGGCACCGGTTCGCTTGGCAATCTCCACGGTATCACCCACGTGGTCGCCGTGACCATGAGTCACGCAAATCACGTCTACATCAATCTCCGACGGCTTCTCTGTTGCCTGCGGATTGCCGTCCAGGAACGGATCCACGATCAGACGGACCGCATCGGCTTTTATCATAACCACCGAATGTCCCAGATACCTGATTTCAATCATCGTCCACCTCCAGAATACATGCGTTGTCAGCAATCATCTCGCTTTAGACCCGGTAAAATGTACCACAACCCCATCGTCGATTGCCAGTTGCCTTGTTGCCCATTGCTGGAATGCCCATGTCGGCGACGATGGTGGTTGTGCTTTTCTTGATCCCGGCACCCGCCTTATACTACCCTGACGCGTCAGGAGGCGATTTCCGTGGCATATATAGTTCTGATTAATCCCCGGATCGGTATTTACAGCACGGTGTTCAAACCGTTCATTCCGCTGTCACTGCTTGCTGCGGCCGCACCCGCTGCGCAGGCCGGTCATACCATTGAAATCATTGATCAGGCCGTGGACCGCCATTGGGAAACCTCGCTTCGGGACCGGTTATCTACGCGGAATCCCGCATTTATCGGTATCACATCCATGACCGGTGCCCAACTCAAGGGCGCACTGAAGGCTGCCGCCATCACCCGGGAGTATCCGGGTATTCCCGTTGTATTCGGCGGTGTTCATGCTTCCTTGTTTCCTGAAGGGACCTTGATGCATCCTCATGTCGATTACGTCGTCGTGGGTGAAGGGGAGACCGCACTGATGGAGTTGCTTGGTTTTCTCACCACCGGCGTACCCCTGCCCGTCGATATTCCGAGCCTGGGTTGGAAAGACGCCGACGGCGCTGCGACAATCAACCCGCGCGGCCCGTTCCACAACATGAACGCACTGCCCGATACACCGTATGACCTCATCGATATCCATCCGTATCTGCATACATATTTCTGGGAAAAGAACGTCATCGATATGGAGACCAGCCGGGGGTGCCCTTACAACTGCGGTTTCTGTTATAACGAAATCTATAACCAGCGCACTTGGCGCGCGATGGAACCGGAAAAAATCGTCCGGACGATGGAGTCCCTCGTGCTCCGCACCGGCGTGACCAATTTCCTGTTCATCGACGACAGTTTCTTTATCGATTCCAAGCGTGTGATGCGGATGGTGGACATGCTGGAACAACAGCCGTTCCGCGTGAAAATGGGATTCCAGGGCCGGATCAATTCCGTAGCGAAACTCAGTGACAGTGAACTGGAGCGGCTTCTTGCCGTGGGTGCCGTGTTTTTCCAATTCGGTGTAGAAAGCGGATCACCGCGGATCCTCAAGCTGATCAATAAGTGCTTGGATGTCGACGAAGTGCTGGCCATGAACCAGCGCATGAGGCAGTATGAATCGGTGAGCACATTCTACAATTTCATGGTGGGTTTACCGACGGAAACCCGGGACGATGTCATGGCCACTGTCGATCTTGCCTGGCGACTGCTTGAAGAGAACCCGCGGGCCTATTTAGGGACAATTCACTTGTATAAAGAATACCCGGGAACGCCGTTGTACCGCATGGCGCTGGAATCGGGGTATACACCGCCACGCACACTGGAAGAATGGGCGAACTACGATTGGCAAAGTGTTGTTCTGCGGAGTCATGATCAAGCGCTGTCCAAGTTGTGCCGAGCTGTTTCAGCGGCATCGTATTGCGTTGACCGAAAAATCGAAATGCTCGGCGACTCCCGGATCGCCGGGTGGATCAGCGACCTGTACCGGCCCATCGCCCGTTTTCGGTTCAAACACAAGTTTTTCCGTTGGATGCCCGAAGCACGGATATTCGGGTGACCGGGTCTCCCGCTGACCAGCCACGGTTCCGGAAATGATGATCCGAATTTAAAGTCTCCGCGTATCGATGGTTCCGGAGACGTTTACGTTTAGTCCATCATTTTCCGAAAGCCGAACCGTTTGCCGAACAGCCCGTTCTTTTTCATCCCTTCACTAATGGACGGGCGGATTTTGACAGCCCGTTCATACATCTCCATGGAGCGAGTGATGTCGCCTTTTTCATAGTACAGAATACCCAGATTGTTCAACGCTTCCACATCCCGGGGATCCGCTTTCAGCACGCGGCGGTATTCCTTGACCGCCCGTTCGGTCCGATCGGCTTTCTCCAGCATCACCGCCAGATTGTACCGGACGGCCGGCGAATCGTTCATCCGGAGACAGGTCTCCAGTTCCTCGATGGCGGATTCCAAGTCGCCGTCGTCCATGGCCATTCGGGCCATCTCGATATGATCTGCTACCTGCGAGCGGATCTTGCGATGGTCCTGTAGATCGTCCAGCATGCCGCTGTCGGACATCTGCTTCAACACATCCACAGCTCCGCGAATATCGTCTTCCGGACCCAGCATCATCCGGATCACCAATTCGTCACCCTCCCGGCTGATGACGCCATTGGGTAATTCGATGGTCTTTTCACCCCCCTGCCGCAGATGCGCAGTGCGCTGAAAAATTGCCTCAATTCCTTTGCCGAGAACGTTATCGTCATCCGATTTCATGCGCTATGACCTCCAGTGCCAACTGGGTATAATCCTCTGCGCCGTTTGATTCGGCGTCATACAGGAAAATGGGCTTCCCATGACTGGGTGCCTCCGCCAGCCGGATATTCATCCGGATCGTCGTCTGAAACACCTGGGACCCGAAATATTTCCGCAATTCCTCGAGAACCCGCTCCGACAACTTGGTTCCTGACTGATAGAGTGTCGGCAGAATTCCGGTCACGAACAGATTGTGGTTGAGTCGTCGTTTCACCAGATCGATGGTATTCATCAGCAGACTCATCCCTTCGAGTGCGTAGAAATGAGTCTGCACCGGGATAATGACCTCGTTGGCGGTGGTCAGGGCGTTGAGCGTCAGCAGACCCAGGGACGGCGGGCAATCCAGGATCACATATTGAAAATTGCTATTGGGCAGAAGCTGACCGAGTTTTTCCCGGAGCATGATTTCCCGGCCGATGGTATTGACGAGTTCGACCTCGGCGCCGGACAGGTGAATGGTTGCCGGCAACAGGGACAGGTTCGGCAATTCGGTGCGCCGGATCGTCTCCCGCATGGTCGTTTCCACATCGATCAGAACGTGGTACACGGATTTATCGAGATCGGTGGAACTTAACCCGAATCCGATGGTGGCATTGGCCTGGGGATCCAGATCGATGAGCAGCACCTTGCGGCCCGCCATGGCCAGTGCGGCGGCCAGATTGACCGAAGTCGTCGTTTTGGCGCTTCCGCCCTTCTGGTTCGTTATCGCTATCACTCGGGGCAAGGCAAATTTCATGGCCAGTCACTCCTCAGGAAGGTGGGTTCACTGCGTCGATTTCTATCAGATTTAACCCGCTCTGGCAATCCGGATCCTTTCCGGAAACCCGCCCATCGCCGGCACAGCCGTCTGGTTTCCCCATCGCATCCCGGCCAACCGCTCATTTCCATCCGATCTGCGGCAACCACCCCAAGCAGCACCCACCATCACTCCTCAGGCAAATTCTCGAGCCAGTCGATAATCAGATTCAGCAACTCCACAGGCTTCTCGTGCATCGGCATGTGACCGCAATCCGGAATGACATGAAACGTGCTGTTGACGAGATCAAGATGCAACTTCTCGCCGATGTCCGGCGGAACGACAGTGTCTTTTTCTCCCCATATCAACAATGCCGGTGTTTTGATTTCCCGATACCGCTCCACCAACCGCTCCGGATCCTCGGGCACGATGTTTTTGACTGTCTCATGCAGTGCTTTGTGATACCCGGGGCTTCGCATGGGCCAGGCGTAATCGCTGATAATCTGCCGTGTGATGTTCAGCGGGTTGTGGAATAAATTCATCAACACGAGCCGCATTTGCGCTTCCGGTGAAACGACTTCATTGAGTCGTACCGAGTAGGGGGAGCGCATTCCCTTGAGATGCCACGGCAGATCCTGGGGGTAGGCCGCGCCGGAAACGATAATGAGGCCCTGCAGCCGCTCCTTTTCCGGAGACGGTGCGCCGGCGCAGGCTTTGGTATGGTCTCCGCAAAGGATATCCCAGGCAAGGTGAAGGGCGACGGTGCCGCCGTAGGAGTGGCCGCAGATGACGAACCGGTCCATGGTCAGGTGATCGCAGAGATTTAGAACCAGCGTGGCTTGGTGAGCGGCGGTATATTCAGCCGTTTCGGGTTTGGGTGAATCGCCGTGACCGAGCAGGTCGACGGCCACGGTATGGCGCATCAGTCCAAGGGCCGGCATGAGATGGCGCCATGATGCGATGCTGCCGCCGAATCCGTGGATCAGCAGAAGGCCGGGGCCAGTGCCGCGGCTTTCGAAATGGAGACGAATCCCGGTTTCATCGGTGTTCATACCGGTTATTGTAGTCTAAACCTGTAATCTTGTCATCGGCGGCAAAATCGAATCTTGAACCCGGATGCGCGAACCGTTAATGTAGGATCGGACCGCGAAGAGGAATGAAATGATCCGTTAAAGCCGGAGGAGGATACCATGCCAGTTCAAGTGGTTGTGGGCGCGCAGTGGGGAGATGAGGGAAAAGGAAAAATCGTCGATTATCTAGCGGGACGCAGCCGGATGGTCATCCGTTTTCAAGGTGGGCCCAATGCCGGACATACGATTGTCAACGAATTGGGGGAGTTCAAGCTCCACAGTGTTCCATCGGGAATATTCCAGCCGGATGTGACCTGTATCATCGGCGCTGGAACCGTGGTTTCTCCGCCGCAACTGTTCCAGGAAATCAGCGAATTGAGTGGAGCGGGAATATCGTTGGA
>JAFGMN010000059.1 GCA_016927515.1 candidate division CSSED10-310 bacterium
AGATTTTATAAAGATTTTTCTTGATATTTACGATGACAGGGAGACTCTGGCTTTCAAAAAAGTGAAAGGAGGATTCATGATGAAGCGTTATCAATGGATTGCTGTTGGGATCATGTTTGCAGTGATGAGCATGTGTCCTGCGGTTTTCGGGAATTCAGAGAAAACGCTGCGTTCCGCGCGCATGCCGTTTTTTCAACAGGCACCAACCCGGGATTTTTTCGAACGGGTTGAAGCCGATCGTGATGCGTATGAGCGGGAGTTTACGCTCTGGAAAATGAGTGTCGCGGAATTGGCACCTCAGGTGCCGAACGTGATTTCGAAGCGCGTGCCCCAAACACCTCTGAATACCCGGACGGTTGGGAACAAAATCTATTTCCTGTCGCGTCCCCCCATCGGCGGCGGCGTTCAGGGCTTTGAGGTATATCATTCCGAAACTGGCGAGATGATTGACTGGATCGAAATACGAAACCCCACCGGCTGGTATTGGGATATCGCGTATGATTCGGTGAACGATACGATCTGGATGTCGTCGTATTCGCCGGGATTTACAGTGAGCGAAGTCAATCGGCACACCGGGGCGCTCCTTAACAGTTTTTCGGTTCCGACAAACAGTCTCGGCCTGGCGTATGATTCCATCCAGGATGCGTTGTGGGTCGGTCTGGCAGATTATGGTCCGTTTAATCTCTATGCCAAGGACGGATCACTGATCCGATCGGTGACCAATTCTTTTTCCTATTGGACCTGGTCCATGGAGTTTAATGACACCAGCGGTACCTTATGGGTCATAGACCAGTCACTTGTGCCCAATAAAAAACAGAGTATCGATGTATCCGGCGCTGCGGCAGTGCTCCTGGATGAATGTGAGATGCCGTATTACGGCGGTGATTACTCCATCAGCGGTATATGCCGGGATCCGGACACAGATCGGTTCTGGCAGGCGTGTTTTTACGATATCAAATACCAGGTCTACGATGCGTCCTGCGGGTGGATCCAGGATGTCGATCCCTTTGATTCACACTATTACTTCTGCGGTGCCGAATGTATTGACGAAGGCATCGCGGCTGTTGTCGTTTCACCTGCGAAGTCATTGGAATCCGGATCACCCGGGGAAACTGTTTATCACACCTGTCGGGTCATCAATTACACCGGCAGCACCGATACCTTTGATCTGAAGAGTGTTGGTGCCGTCTGGCCGCTTCGGATCACCGGCAGTCCCGGTGGTGCGACGATCACGCATGTGGGGCCGTTGGCGGATGAGGCCGAAGCCCTGTTTTATGTCGAAGTGCGTATTGATTCATCGGCGTCCCAGGGCGAAGGTGATCTGGTAACCATCGAAGCGACGTCCCAGGCAGCGCCGGCGACATACAGCGACACGGCAGAAGTTGTTTCCGTGGTGGGATGCCATAGCGTCTCCGTCTGCGAAGGATTTGATCCGGGAAGAAATTGGATGGTAGACGGCTGCACGGTGAACGGTGCGTTTCATATGATCGGAGAGAACTATGGCACGTATAACTGGGCCATTATGGAAGCGGGTGTGGATTGCAGTTTTACTCTTGTATGTGACCTCACGGCGATGACCGGCTGGCCGGGCGGCTCGCTGTACAATCTGGCCTATGATGAAACCAATGATGTGTATTGGAGTTACTACGGGAGTTGGGTCGAAGGAAAATTCTACAAAATCGATGTGGCTGCGAATACCATCACGGAATTCTCTTCCGGAATGGATCCAACGTTCAATGGTTCATTGGCCATGGACAATATCAATCACCATCTATGGATGTGTTCTAACAACGCCCTGTTTGAATGGGACGTCTCCTCTGGTTCCCCGATGCTTCTCCGGCAGTCGATACCGTTAGAATGGCAATCCGGAAATACTTACATGCTTGCCGGTATGTCCTATGACGAAAACAGGAATTGCCTTGTTCTTTATAATGAAATAACGGATGCCATCGAGGTGTTTGTGGACTTTGATCCGGCGAATACATCCGGCGGCGGTGTCGGACCTGCTGGTTTTTGCCGTCAATACGACATCTATCAGGGAATGGCCATGATGATCGACGAAACCGCCGGCACTGTGAAGGTACTGGCTCAAAGCAAGTCATCGGGACTCTATGCTGATCCGCCGTTTCCGATCTATGAATTCCAGATTCCTTATCTTCCAGGTATATATGTGGATCTGCAAACGGATCGGGGGGTTGCCTGCCCTGGTTTTCCCGTGGATTATGATATCTACCTGTTTAACCTCAGCGGCACGTCTCAAACCTTCCGAATGATATACGATTCCTCCTGGATGGCATCCGGTCCTGAGTATGTCGGACCCATTGCCGATAATTCCGGTCAGATGATTACCGTCACTGTATACACCGATCCGGCGGCTTCTCCGCTCACTACTGACGATCTCACCGTTACGGCCGTTGCCGGATCATACATTCAATCGGCATCGGTGACGACGGTTCTCGGTATTACCGATTCCTGGACCCCGTTTGCCGCTGCCTCTATGTATCGTCGGGATACGATAGTGAACGCCTACAACGGGATGATTTACATGGCTGGCGGAGAATACGGCACACCCACGGGAACAATGGAACGATACGATCCCGCGTCGAATATCTGGACCCGTATGGCCGATTCACCGCTCCCCATCTATGGATCGGGCGACTCTGCATTGCTGAACGGTCATATTTATACATCCGAATGGTATTTAGGGACGGAAATGCTTGATTACGATATTGATACCGATGCATGGACCATTATCACGGGAGTGCCTCAAAGCAATACGTTCTGCAGCATGGTAACGTTGAATGATAAAATATACCGCATCGAAGAGTATCAATCCTTTTGGGAATATGATCCGGCAACAAACACCTGGACCCAGTTGGCAAATCAGCCGTCGTATCGGACGGGAGCCAGTGCTTGGGCGCATGATGGAAAGATCTGGGTTGCTGGCGGATGGGACGATTATAACTGGGTGGCATTGAATACAACCGCCGTCTATGATCCCGCCACGGATACTTGGACCGAGGATCCCGCCGAATTTGCTTACATGCCCCAGGGTGCTTTCTTTGCCGGTGATGCGAAACTCGGTGACCTGTTCGTCATGGTCGGTTGCCAGAACTACGACTGGTTTAGTGGTACCCTGGTACTTGCAGGTACCGTCCTGATTTATAATCCTGACACCAATGAATGGTGTTACGGCAGAGACATTCCGGTAGCAATGGAACGCCGGGAAGCCGATGTGATCAATGGTCAGATTTATATCTGCGGCGGTGACGTGAACTTGGTATCTGAGGTCTGCGGTCCGCCGCCTTCGACTCCGACACCGGCCAACACCCCGACGCCGGCACCGATCCCCGCCACGGAAGCCAGCGGTCTTGCATTGCTGCTGTTAGCCATGAGCGCTTTGCTGACGTTGAGTATGGTGAAGCGTCGGTAACATGTTTATCTGACTGCGATGCCCTCTTTCCGATCGTCGGAGAGAGGGCGTTTTTTTATTGTAAACATTTTACTCAAGACAGCGGCCGATGTTTCTCGAGAGCCAAAACGTCATGTCAGGTCCGATGTGCTCCAGGCCGGAGAACGACAACGTGTTTTCCGATGATATCTACAGGGGATCCACACACCCCGATCCCATGCCGATAACGGCATAGAAGACATCCTGGCTGTCGCCGGCGGTGATGGTTCCACTGCCGTTGCAATCCGCCGCGCACGCCTCCTCATACGTCGGCGTCACCAGTCCCAGCACGATATAGAAAATCATCTGAGCATCCGCCGCGGTCAATCCGCCGCTGAAATTGACATCACCGTGATGAATGCACGGCGGTGTCGGAGATTCTGTGGGCGCAGACGTGGGCGTAAAAGTGGGAGTTGCGGTGGTAGACGGTCCGGTGATACACAGGGACAGATCGGAACGAAATCGAGTCATGGAATGATCCATTTCATGCCACATATCATCGTCCCCAGAGGAACTTGTCAGCCAGTAAAACACGTTCGAGTTTCCGCCGCCCCGGCCTTCGATGGAGATCCATCCCGCATTCACTGATACGCACGGCACGAAGTCCATCGTAAACTGGTATACGGAATTCCCGAAGAAATCGTATGCCGTCTGTATTGCAACCGCCGTTCCCAAACGGCTGTCGATCACCGCGCCTGGAACGCCGGAGACGTCATTATAGAAGGTGATGGTGAAATTGTCTTCCAGAGCGGGGAGCACAGCGCCCCACCACCGGAGCCGGCAGATGGTCTCGGGAACGGAGAAATTATCGTAAGCGATGGTATCATACCGTGAGTCATAATCCGGATCACAGGGAAATCCTCCATAATCGGGATCGAAATAATCCAGTGGCTGGGATTGCATCGCGCCGGTGGGACAGACCGGGGGGCGCGGTGTGGCGGTGGGTGGTCCCGGAGTGGGTGTCCGCGTGGGGTTCTGGGTTGGCGTCTGCGGCGTCGGTGTTTGAGTTCGCGTCGGCATCGGCGTATAGGTCGGCGGCCAGGTCGGCGTCGGTGTCCGTGTGGGTGTCGGCGTCATGGGGATCACATGATAATGGAACCCCATATCCGCCGTGCCGCTGTCGGTGACCTGATCGGAGCGAGTGGCAAGGCTGGACAGTCGAATGGTTCCGTGGGGTCCGGGAAACATGATATTTCGGGCCAGGGATAAACCGACGTCGACGCAGGGACTGTCGTCATGCTGGCCTGCCGCCGTCTGACTCAGGTAGTAATCCGCTCCGAACGCCACATGAAACAGCGGATCGCCCGTGATGTTGCCGGTGCCGGGATACACGCCGGAATGCGTTTCAACATCGGAGTATTGCACTGTGATGCTTCCTCCCGACACCTGAATTTCAGGGCCGTTTCCCGTTGCGGTATCATCCCAGAGAATGCAGTTGGTCATGATCGGCGAACCGTTCAGAACACAAACGGCTCCGCCGTCCCCCGCCTGGTTCAGCGTAAATGTGCAGTTGGCAATAACAGCGTTTCCACTGAAAACACAAATCCCTCCGCCGCGATCGTTTCCCAGAGAGGCACTGTTGGCTTCAAACAGGCAGTTTATGATCACTGGGTTGCCGTTGGAAACGGCTATCCCCCCCCCATCTTCCGCAGAACAACCGGTGAAGATGCAGTCCTGAATGCGCGGGGATGCATTCTCGATATACATACCACCTCCCCGTGTGAGTGATCTCCCGTTGAGTAAAGTAAATCCGGTCAGGACGGAGTCCGTGGTTTCGCCGTCATCGAAGAGAGATCCGCGGCCACTGCTCTGGAGATCGATGATGCAGGTAAGAGGTCCGTTTTCCGAGGCGACCATCACGGGTTTTCCCTGGAAATCGAGGTTTTTATTCCCAGAGCCGGAATAGGTACCGTCGGCGACGAGAATGATATCGTCGATCCAAGCGGCATCGAGCGCCGACTGGATATCCGGATACTGGGACGGAACCCGGCGGACCGCCGCCGGCGGCGTGGCGGTGGGTGTGGATGTTGGCCGGGGTGTCGGTGCTGACGGATCATAATGATACCCCATATCCACTTCATCGGTATCCGGAACATGATCCACCCGGGTGGTCAACTGGTCCATGCAGACCAGGCCCAGGGGCGGAAAACAGACATATCCCGCGGCGGCGCTACCCGCATCGATACATGGGCTGACGCTCCGGAAAGACGAAGTATCCAGGTAATACGCGCCGGATGTGCCGGGTACCCACAGCGGCATGGCATTGATGTTGCCCGTGCCGGGCCATGTTCCGGAAACGAGTTCGATATCGCAGTATGTGATGACCGGATTCCCGCTGTCCACATACGCCGAATCGCCATCGATAAACGCCGTATTGTTCCAAATGATGCAGTTGGTGAACCATGCGTCCGATGTGTCGATATAGACACCGCCGCCGTAATCCGCTTCATTGCCTGCAAAGGTGCAGTTCACGAAACGGGGCTCGGCGGCAGCCAGACAGGCCACCGCACCGCCGGCCTGGTAACCTCCCGCCGTGGCGTTGTTCTCAAACAGGCAATTGGTGATGTAGGGGTTCGCCAGGGTCCCGCAGCAGATGCCACCGCCGTAATCCGCCGTATTGCCGTCGAAAACACAGTTCCGAATGGATGGCGATGCATATTCCACATGGATACCGCCACCGCCTTCTCCGGGAACACTGCCGCCGCGGATGGTAAAACCATCGAGGACGGTATCCGGGGTTTCACCGTATTGAAAACTGAATCCCCGGCCCGGCGGCACAATATGCAGCACGCAGTGCAGGGGACCGTTTTCCGACCGGACCAGGATTTTTTTGCCGTAAAAGAGGATATTCTGGAATCCGCTGCCGGAGTAGGTTCCATCTTCGACAATGATGGTATCGCCGTCGTAGCAGTCAGCGACGGCCATGACAATGGTCGCATAATCCGCAGGAACGTACACGGTTTTGGGTATCGGTGTGGGTGTGACAGTCGGCGTCGGCGTGATGGTCGGAACGGGTGTCACCGTGGGTAAACCCTGAAGATCGTAATGAAATCCCATATCGA
>JAFGMN010000060.1 GCA_016927515.1 candidate division CSSED10-310 bacterium
CGTCTCGCGATTCCGGAAGAAGCCGGGGTCTTATTGTTGTTTCTTTTCCATCTGAGGTGTTTCTTCGTCTGCATGGAGACGCGATTCGTCCCCTCGATCCGATTCATCGGCTTGATCCGGTCCCTCCCGATGAGTCATCTCGGCCTGCTGTTCGGTTTTGGCGGCGACCGCTTGCTGCTGCTTCTCGATTTGGATAGCAACCAATGCTCCGATTTTCTCATCGCATCGCGGAATCCATTCTTTGTGCGGCATGTAATAGCTTCGAATGGCATAAACCGATGATCGCAATGAACGATAGGCCAGGAGAGGGTATACCGGGTCTGAATATTGCGTTTCAAGCCGTTCACCGATTTCCCATAGCCGGTCCAGTGATCGGGCGACATATGAGTTTCCAGGCGTGTAAGCATGAGCGGAGGACTCGTAACTCGTAATCGCTTCGATCAGCTTACCCTCCTTCAGAAAACGCTCCCCTTCATGATAATGACGGCTGCTCCTGACATATACCGTGATCCATACCATAGCAATCAATATGATAATCGTGACGCCGATCGACCCCCAGACAACACGGCGGTTCGTTGTGGAATTAACGTCCTGTCCCGTTCCGCCGTACCTGGAGTCTTTGTTCAACCTCGTGTCATTCATGTGCCTTCTCCGTTGCCTTCTCCGCAACATTGTCCGTAACTTTATCCGCTGGTTTTAGTGGCATGGGAGCGACCGGTCTCTCCGTTTTCGCCAATCCATCGATCAGAACATCCATACAGGCACGCCATGCCGGCCAATCCACATCATCCATCCGATCACGGGTTCGTCCGCCGCGAACCGCACACATATCAATCGAGGCGCGTATTGTGTGCAGCCGGGCCAGCGTATCCGATGAGATCATGGTATCATCATAACATACGAGAACCGGTCCCTGAAATGTCGCCAACGCAGGATACGCAGACAGCCGGTCCACAGTCAGAAAGCGGCGGATGGAATTGGACGTTGAATCCTGCAGTGCTGGAATTGGATTATCCATGACCCAGGCAGCACATTGAACAGAAGCCAACAGATCGCCTTGTATCCCGACGGAGATTCCCTGACCGTAGATAATAATCTGAGACGCACTCCATCGTTTTCGCCGCAAGGCATCGTATATTTTTTTCAGATCCTCGCGAAACGTCTCATCTGATATTTCCACGTGATCCGACAAACCAAAACCCCGGTAGTCGACGGCGAAAACGGATAGACCCAATTCCTTAAAACGTCGCATCATTTCCAAACGATCAAACAGGTTCCCATTGCAGTCATGGCAATACAGAACGATAAAATCGCTGTCAGGAACATCCATGTACAAGCCGTGCACCGATCCTTCTTCGTTTTTGATCAGGATTTTCATCGGAATCGTTTTCAGATCATCGGGTATCAGCGGCGCTTCATCGATCAACACTGGATTGAGCAGGTCAGACAGCGTGCTGTCCATGAGAAACAGTCCGGCAGCAGCCAGAATCCCACTGATCCCAATAAATACGATCATCAATCGTTTCAACATGGTTTTCATCGGTTGGTGATCCCCCCTTCCGGTCCGGCTCCCGATCATAGCTGCCTGATGAGAAGCGTGCAACCGCCCGGCTTGACAGTAAACAGGACCTTCGGGTTATATTGGAAACGAAGAAACACCTTTCCAAGGGAGAACGATATGAAATGGACAATCCGCTTGATTATATGTGCAATAGCAAGCTTCACACTCGTAACCGCACTGACGGGTTGCGGAGATAAACCGGCTGTCGAAGTATCCGTTGCCCCGGTAACACCCTCCCACTCCACCTTTGCCATAACACGCCTGACAGCCAATTTGCTGACACGCAAACCCACCCATGAAATGGACAAACCCGACGTTCTGATGATGATCAATCAAGGCGATCAGATCGCTCCGATTCAGGAAGACGGTAACTGGACCCAGGTCCAGCATATATTGACAGGGAACATCGGATGGCTCCACAAGAGCTTCGTCCAGATCGAACAGCGCAGCAAATGGTGGTCCGCCGATACCGACCGCGCCCGTCGCTGTGCTGAAAAAATCTACCAGGACAAGGTTTTTATGGAGAAAAACTGGCCGATTGCTCATGTCAGCATCGAGGAACGATGGAACAAACTTGTGTTCACCACGCGTGAGGGACAATCTTTCGACCGAAACCAGGCGGTGGAATGCGCTTCCTTCGGACTGAAACAGCTCCGATTCCATTTTCCCGACTGGAAAGATCACCAGGTATTCCTGAATGGTTCTACTGGAACCGAACCCTTCACACTGGTTCTTGCTGACGACGGTAAACCGACATTTCTCTGATCGATCCCGGAACGGAAAGAAAGGTTCTGAATATGAATATCAATGCTTTGTGTACCCAGTTAAACGAGTATCTTGTGGAATCAGAGGACCAATATTGGCAAAACTGGGTTGGTCTCAAAGATGATATTGACCTTCCGGCAATCACAGGTAAGTATCCCTTGGTTTTCGACATGGCATCCATTGATGCGATCCGGACGGCACTTCAGAAAACCGATCACCCGGAACAGAAGTATCGGTTGAGGTCCATTCTGGGCCAGTTAACCCTGTCATACATGGAATATGTCGGAGCGGATATTCAGCAGGAAATTTTAAAAAAAGAGGCCGTTACAGCCGTGACCTGGAAAAATGAATCCATACCCGTCCGCTCGTTTCAGGTCAAGATCATGCAGGAACCGGATCGCATGCGCCGAAGAGAAATGATTGCCCTGCGACAGGACGCTGTCGATCGGTCTATCAATCCACTGCGAATCCGTATGATGGAACGAATATTCTCCGCAATCCGGGTCATGGGATACAATGATTACATCGCACTGTGCAGTGAAACACAGAACCGCGATTTCCGGACTTTCGCTGCGGAAATGGAATCGTTTCTGACGACAACAGAAGAACCATACCGGCACGCTCTCGATCACTACCTGGCCCGGATAACAGGCACAGGACTGACCGATGAATCCCACTCCGCCGACCTGACAGCGGTCATGAAATTCCCGCAATTCGATCCTGCGTTTCCACCGAATCGCCTGCTGGATGTTCTCCATCGCACTATCGGTGGCATGGGATTTTCACTGGATCGGGTTCATTTGGACCTGGAAGACCGGCCGAGCAAAAAACCCCGGGCTTGCGTCAGTGCCGTCAACCCACCCGATGATGTCCGGCTGACCATCTATCCCATCGGCGGTATCGAAGATTACAGCGGGCTTCTGCACGAAGCCGGTCATGCTATCCATTTCATCCATGAAAAGCCTGATCTCGATTTTATTTACAAATTCTGGGGCGATCGCGGATTCACTGAAGGCACCGCCTACCTGTTCCAGAACATCACGTTGAATCCGGACTGGCTCCGGTCCATGATGAACCTCGCTTCTGTCGATGAACTGATTCACTATTCCGCTTTCATGGGGATCCTTCGTTTTCGCCGGCTGATCGGTCAGTTTCTCTACCAATTGGATCTGTTTTCCACCGATAATCCGTCAAGCATTCGCGAACGGTATCAGCACCATTTCGAGCGAGCGCACCAGGTCGCCTTCGAAACGTGCGATTACCTGACTTTCGATCTTGAATTCTATTCCGCCGGATATCTCCGTGCACGAATGTTCGAATTACAGATGCGGGAGTATTTTGAACGCATGTACGGTTCCACCTGGTGGCGGGATCCATCCTGCGGTGATTATCTGAAAACCCTGTTCCGGAACGGCAGAAAAAATCGTGCGGACGATGTCGTCATTCAGTTCGGTTATTCCGGGCTCGATGCAGAGTATTACCAGAAGCGGCATATGCTACTAATGACATAGTGCTTGTTCAATTCGCCCTTGAATCAAATCAGAACTGTCACCGGACGTGTGGATTCTCCCGGAAATAGTCGATCGTTCGTTTTAATCCCTCTTCCAGATCCACAACCGGTTCCCAGGACAGAAGCGCTCGGGCGCGATCAATGTTCGGCTGCCGGACTTTCGGATCATCTACGGGTAACGGCTGGGAAACAATATTGTCGGGTTTCCCGGTCAACCGGCAGATCACCGAAGCAAACGCCTTGATCGTCATTTCCTTTGGATTGCCGATATTCACCGGATCATGGGCATCGCTCATCAGCAAACGGTAAATACCGTCAACAAGATCCGATACATAACAGAAACTCCGTGTTTGAGAACCGTCTCCGAAAATCGTCAGCGACTCACCTTTCAACGCCTGCGCAATAAACGTTGGAACCACACGCCCGTCGTTGATTCGCATCCGTGGGCCATACGTATTGAAAATACGGACGATTTTCGTGTCCACATGATGATACCGGTGATACGCCATGGTCAGGGCTTCCGCAAATCGCTTGGCCTCATCATACACTCCCCGTGGACCGACCGGATTGACATTACCCCAATACGTTTCATCCTGCGGATGGATCTTTGGATCCCCATACACTTCAGAGGTAGATGCCAGGAGAAATCGGGCGTTTTTCGATTTTGCCAATCCAAGTGCTTTATGCGTTCCCAGTGATCCGACCTTCAGGGTTTGGATCGGCAGCTCCAGGTAATCCACCGGGCTGGCAGGAGAGGCAAAATGGAGAATCGCATCGAGGGGGCCATCGATATAAATGTAATTTGTGACATCGTGTTTGATGAACGTGAACCGTTCCTCCCGGATATGTGCAATATTGGAAATATCCCCCGTGATCAGGTTGTCCATTGCGATGACATCATGCCCCTTCTGCAGAAGCAGATCGCAGAGATGTGAACCCAGAAATCCGGCCCCGCCCGTTACCAGTACCCGCATCATGCTCCTCCTTTTTCGTTCGATCCCCGAAGAAACCGGCCTTAAAACTATCAGAGGCTCTCGCCCGGGTCAATCCATGCCGTTTTCCTGCCGCTTTTTTTCTGCGGCTTTTTTCCCGCCGCTTTTCTGTTACAATTGCTTTTCCAGGAGGTAATCCATGAAACCCTGCGCTGATCTGATTGTGACCAACATTTCATCATTGCTGACGTTAAGCGGCCCGGAACGCCCGCGTTCAGGAGTGGAAATGAGTAATCTAGGCATCATTCCCAATGCCGCCATGGCCATTTCAGGAGACACCGTTATATGGACCGGCCCGGTTCAGAAACTGGCTGGCGCTGTCGACCGGCATTCCGCGACCCTCACAATCGATGCCGAAAATCATGCTGTGTTACCGGGATTTGTCGAATGCCACACGCACCTCGTGTTTGGTGGAACACGGGAGGATGAATTCGCGCGCAAGATCGCCGGTGTGCCCTACATGCAGATCGCCGCTGAAGGCGGCGGGATCAAGCGCACGGTTCGCGATACGCGGGCAGCATCGGAAGCCGATCTAATGGAAACCGGGCTTCAGCGGATTCGTGAAGCGCTGCGATTGGGTATCACAGCGATTGAAATCAAAAGCGGCTATGGGCTGAACATGGAAACCGAGAGAAAGATTTTGACGGTGGCTCGACAGCTCGCGGAGCAAACGCCTGCGACACTTGTCACAACATTTCTTGGCGCTCACGAGATACCCGTGGACCGTTCCCGGGAGGAGTATCTCGATGAGGTCTGCGAGAAAATGATCCCTTTTGTCGCACGGGAAAAGCTAGCGGAGTTCTGCGATGTGTTCTGCGAAAAAGGTGTTTTTTCCCTAGACGAATCAGAGCGCGTTCTCACCACCGGGATTCACTACGGCCTGAAACCCAAAATCCATGCCGATCAACTCACACCGGGGGGAGGAGCAGAACTGGCCAGCCGAATGCACGCGGTCTCCGCTGACCACCTCGATTATACCGGACCCGCGGGAATGAAAGCCTTGGCTGACGCCGGCGTCGTCGGTGTGCTGCTTCCCGGAGCTGTTTTTTTTCTGGGGTTGAACCGGTTTCCTGCTGCCCGTGACATGATCGCCGCCAATGTTCCGATCGCTTTATCCACGGATTTCAATCCCGGATCCTGCATGTCTCTCAACATTCACTTGATGATGACCATCGCCTGCACCCGTTGCCGCATGACCATTCCGGAAACCCTCACCGCCGTTACCCATAACGCCGCCTGCGCCATCGACCGCCAAAACCGCCTGGGTAGCCTGGTTCCGGGAAAACAAGCCGATTTTGTCATCCTGGATTGCCCGTCTGTTGAAACAATACCCTATCATTTCGGCCACAATCACGTGAAACATGTTTTCTGCAAAGGACGCTCCATCGTCGAAAACGGCATCGTCCTGCCGTTTCAAACACCGTGACCCGATCTCGAACCGCAATCGAAAATCGCATCTACCGCCGTACCGGTACGGCCATTCGCGATTACGATCTGATCCACGCCAACGACCGCATTCTGGTTGCCGTCTCCGGTGGCGTCGATTCATGGACATTGCTCCATGTGCTTCAGCATTTCCGCTCAGTCAGCCCCATACCGTTCGAATTGGTTCCCGTCACAATCAATCCGGGATTCCCGGAGTTCCAGACAGACGTGATCGAAACAGGCTTTCGCCGGTTGGCACCCGATCTGCCATGGCGCATTGTTTCTTCCTCCATCGATCACACCATTCGTACCCGGAATACTCCGGGAAAATACCCCTGCGCCTTCTGCGCCCGTTTGCGCCGAGGTGCCCTTTATCGCGTCGCTACAGAACTGGGCTGCAACCGGATCGCCCTCGGCCATCACGCCGACGATGCCGTGGAAACCGCGCTTATTTCCGCCCTTTCCGAAGGAAACCTCGTCTCACTTCCACCCAGACTCCACGTCACCAACCGTTCCATCATCGTCATCCGCCCATTAATCCGCATCTGGAAAACCGAGATCCTCGAATACGCCGCATCCCTCTGTTTCCCGATCACCGACTGCGGCCATCAAGCAGAATCTGGAAATATGCGTAACTATGTCCGAGATTTACTGCAACAAATTGATCAGGAACGCCCCGGTGCACGATACAATCTCCTGGCCGCTCTTCATCACATCAACCCAACTCATTTTTTGGATACCAGATGGTTGTAAAAGCTGAATACATCCTGTAATGTGCCCGGGTTACGGGAATCCAGACATGATTCCGCGCCAGATGGAGGTTGATTATGGCATCCAGTACACAAAAGAAAAAAAGGACAACAAGAAAAAAAATATCGAAACAGGGAAAATCGCGGAAGCGGGAGGTGCGCATCAACGGAACAACACCCGCCTTTCCGATTCATCCCGATAAGCCGGGCCGCAAGGTCGTGGATGTGACTGCTCTGAAAATCGGGGACCAGACTCCGATTGAAGGCTAAGAAAACAGGTATTTCGGGAGCATCTTCTGCCTCGACACAGTGCTGCACATATCGATTTTGTTGCGGATAAACTGCACAACAGGCTGGTGGCATGTGATTTGTGTCCCCATCGGTGCGGGATTGATCGGTTGCATGATCAAACAGGCCGGTGCGGTGTCGGCTCCCAGGCACTGCTTGCAGCGGCGGAAGTGCATCGAGGCGAAGAACCTCCCCTCATAACAGGAGCCGGTTCCGGAACCGTTTTTCTGGCTGGCTGCATTGCACGATGCCGTTTTTGCCAGAATTATCAGATCAGTCTGCTCCGCCAAGGCCACCCGGTAACACCGGAGAACTTGGCCGATACCTTTTTGTTTCTACAAAACCAGGGTTGTTCCAACCTGAACTGGGTAACCCCCTCGCCCCATTTGCCCTTTTTGTTGAAGGCCCTGGCCATGGCGATGAACCGGGGATGCCATTTGCCGGTCGTATACAACTGCAATGGATATATGAACGTCGACATCGTGACGGAATTGGACGGCATTGTGGATGTATATCTCCCGGACATGAAATACGGCGAAGATGTTTGGGCTGAAAAATACTCGGGCCTTCCGGAATACTCATCCATCAATGCGGGCGTTGTCAGGGAGATGGCGAAGCAGGTCGGAGCGCTTGTTATAGATTCGTCTGGAGCTGCCCTATCCGGCGTGCTGGTTCGACATCTTGTGCTTCCCGGAAAAATAGCTGGAACGGCTCGTGTTTTGAAAACGCTTGCATCCATCAATCCGGATATTCCGATCAGTTTAATGGCCCAGTATCGACCTTGTTATGAAGCCGTCGATGATCCGGTGCTCGGACGTTGCCTGTATCGGGAAGAGTTCGAAGATGCCGTGGAATTGCTCGCTTTGTACGGATTGACACGGGCGTATGTCCAGTCTGCCGACGCGCTCCAATTGCAAGACGGTTACTTTCCGGATTTCAATCGTCAACCCGGAAAAATCTTTACGGGAGAATGACGGCGTCTGCCAGTCTTCGTGATGTCATTTCACCGGGAATAGGTAGCCCCATCAACAGAAGAATCAGAGGAGCGATATCCGATAATATTCCGTGTGAAACGGAGAAACGGGCACGACCTTCTGGAAGCAGTAAAAACATCTTTACCGGATTGATCGAATGAGAGGTTTTGGGTGCTCCCCGCGAATCCAGCATCTCCTCCGAGTTACCATGATCCGCCGTCACAATAACCGCATATCCACGCGTCAACGCTTCCTCTGCGACACGCTGCACCTGACCGTCCACGTACGCTGCTCCACGTTTCGCGGCATCGAAATCCCCCGTGTGCCCCACCATATCGCAGTTCGCATAATTAACCACAATGAAATCGTAGCCCGTATCCCAACGCGCCATCAACTCACGGGTAACATCTTCCGCATTCATTTCAGGATGACTTGCATACGTTGCAGGATCCCATGTTCCCGGCACCTCCACCTGATCCTCGCCCAGAAACGGACGCGTACTCTTGCCGTTGAAGAAAGATGTCACATGGCGGAATTTCTGCGTTTCCGCAATTCGTAACTGCGTTTTCCCGGACCGGGAAATAACGTCGCCCAGGATATGAACCAGGCTGTCGCCTCCGTCCATCGGAGGCATCAGGTAGTGCTTGAATTCATTGTAGTATCGGGTCAGACCCGTGTAATGAATGCCGGCACAGCGTTGATCGAAAGCAGGGCAGGACGGATCGGTGAATGCCTGGGATATTTGGATGGCTCGATCCTGTCGATAGTTGAAGTTGATGACCACATCATTGGATTTCATGCCGGGGTAATCACGATGAATGATAGGTGTCAGATACTCATCGACCATCGGCACATGATCCGGTGTTTTTTCCTGCCGATAGGCGTCCCGGATGGTTTGCAAGAAATCCGTTGTTCGGCGGCCTTTCCCATCCAGCAGGGCATCGCGGGCAACCCGGATCAGCTCCCAGTTTTTGGACCGATCCATGCCGTAATATCGGCCCCAAAC
>JAFGMN010000061.1 GCA_016927515.1 candidate division CSSED10-310 bacterium
CGGTGGGAGTGGCCGTTGGTGGATCGGTGGGAGTGGCCGTTGGTGGATCGGTGGGAGTCGCAGTGGGAACATCGGTGGGAGTGGGTGTTGGCGTGGCTGCGTATTCCGTCAGCCATTCAAACAGATTCATTGCGAAAGGAATGTTGTTATACGAGCTTAAATAGGAGTTCTCGAACAGATTGATATCTCCGATAACAATCACACGTCCGGGGCTGAGATCGGCGACGCTGATGAAGCCCTGCGATGTGCTGGACCATGCGATTTCCGTTGAGGGTGCGACAGCTGAAATTTCACCGGCGGATGCGATACGGAGCGTGCTGATTCCGGAAAAGATCGGGTGAGCTGCGAAGGTTGTGATGGTGTCCCCCGATATATTCCCAGAGCCGCTGGTCACGCCGAACGCTGATGTCACGGGTGCGATATTGGAATTAGGACAGCTGAGATTATCGCTCATGATCAGCAGGCTGCCGCCGTTTGCGATGTAGGTCAGCAGAACGGTGACTTCCGCCGGGCTGTAGGCACTGTACCAGGCGGAACCCAGGCTGATGACAATCAGATCGTAACTATCGAGGGTGAGATTGAGGATGCCGCTGTTGTTTGCTTCAACTGTGAATCCCAGGCTGGTCAGCAGGGCGGTGAGTTCGGAATAGAAGCCGGAGGGTTGGTATGAGATATACACCCCATGATGGGTATCCCACAGGACGCTGCCTTGCTTTCCTCCGCTGTCCGGAAGGAGGGGGACAGTGGATTTATTGGTATCCGGAGGGACACTCCGGAAGGCACCGTTCGTTCGATCCTCGATTGTTTCGCTGGATACGGTGACGGGCAGGCAGAGGACCACGAAGCACAGCGCGGTGGAGATCCCGATCCACTGCTTTCGCAACAGGCTAATAAAGGATGCAGATATCATCTATATCTCCTGTGGATAAAACGTGTAAAAACCCCTGACACTGTGTAATAAACCCCAAAAATCCTGAGAATTATCCGTGAATAACTCAGTGGTTGTCAACGGTGCTTGTAAAAAGTGTTCCGGGCGGTTAACTGAACGACACGCACTTTGACCACGTGAAGAAAGAACGCGAAGCTTTGGCGGAGCGAGGTGCTGCGGGGTTCGGCGATGAAGGCCAAGGGTATCAGTGTCGACCACCGGAACAGCGAGGTGAGGGCGAATAGAACCTGTTCTGACTCCAGTGTGCGGGAGCCGATGGTCAGGGGATCGGGCAGGAATGCGCCGGACAGCAGCATGGTGATCATCATGGCAAGGCCTGAGAGGGCGGTGAAGATGCCGGAGTAGAGTTGCTGGCGGTGTTTGGGTGCCACGGCGAGGACGAAGTTCATGGCGACGATTCCGGCACCGGCCCACATCATTCCGGACGTCACGGCCTCCATGTAGGTCAGCCAGTATGTTTCCGGCGTCGCGAACACCCAGATGCCGGCATTCATGCCGCTCATCAGAATGGCGATTGTCATGGCTGTCTTGTTCCCGAAACGATCGATGATGACGCCCCATGTTTTGAGTACGGACAAGGAGGCGAGTACGCTGATGGTGCCGTAGATTTGGATATCCACCATGGACATCTTCAGTTTCTGGATCATGAACGGCTGCCAGAAGGGAGCACCGATACCGACGGCCAGCATCCACCAGACGCCGTATAGGGCCAGCCATCGGAAATTCTTATCCCGGAACGGTTCTGCGAGGAGAGTGAAGGAGCGGCCCGGGTCGATTTTTTTTATGCGTTCGGGTTGACGTGCGAGGATCGATAGCCCGATCAAGCCAACGACGGCGGCGAAGGAGTAAACCGAGATGAACGCCCACGGGCGGAGAGGTTCCAGGGAGTGGCCGAACAAAGCGGGAATGTGGGTAGCGATCACTTTTTCCACCGCGCTGAGTTCCGAATCGAATAGATCCATGAAAGTGCAGGCGATATACCCAGTTACGAGTCCGGTCAGCAGAAGGTACCGGGACCGGAGAGCGAAAAAGCGCCCGCGGATCCGGGCCGGGAAGATATCGGCGATCCAACCGATCCAGGCATTGGCGCTGATGGATTGCAAGATGCAGCTGACCAGCAGCAGGGAGAGGAACACCCAAATGGCGGACCGGGGTTGCAGCAGGAGTCCGGTGATGCCGAACAGGACGGCCAGGATGCGGCCGGCGGCAGCCATGCGAATGACTAGGCGTTTCCGGGAGGTCAACAAACGGGTCAGGATTGTACCCAGCGGTTGAAAAACCAGCGAAAGTTGTCCGATGGCGGCCAGAATACCCAGTTGCAGGGGAGTGGCGTCGAACAGAACGGCGAATTTGACCAGAAAGATGCTGCCGGTTCCGGCCAGGGACATGAAGACCTGCGCAAACATGCCTTCCACAATGGATACCCGTACGGCGGATCGGAGAAGCTTGCGGTTGCCGGAGATGTGATCGATGGATGGCGGCAGTATCTGCATGATCTCGAATTCCCGGCATATCAGCCTGGCGCCATCGTCGTAGCTTAAAACCCGGTCCAATTCAATTGTAAACCGGCAGGTTTCACTGTGTTGGTCGCGTCATTTCGACGGCATGGCCTGAGGTGAACGGTGAATCACCCTGGACAGTGAACCGTTTCGACCGCCTTCTCGGTTTCATCGATCAGACCATCCGGATCCGTTTCCGGATCGACGCTTCCGTGGCGATCCCGGAAAAATCCACGATGACCTTCCGCTTGCACCGCGGACAGATCATCTCCAGCCGCTGATTCTCAATCTTCATCAGCAATCGGTTACAGGCACAACGGATTTCGCCGTGTTGTTCATTCAATTCATGGAATCGCCCGCACATCATCCACCCTGATTTCTCAAACAAAAAACCGGCGTTAATTAGACAAGGCTAATTAACATAGACATGTATAAATTAGCGTTTCATGGCTGTCAATCAGAAAAATCAAACGAACCCGCGAAGCGCTGCCGGAGACACCCAATGCTGAGCATCTGCACCCCCGTTTACCCTCGCTCACGAAGCTCCGGGTCTATGCTCTGCTTTTACCCGTTCATGAAAGTACGGATCTGCATGTCGTGTCAGTTGATTCTGAAACCGATCGTACAACCAACGATTCCAACCGGACAGTACCCCCGGCGATTGCCCGTGCAAATGACCTTTAAAAAAAATATCAAAAACGGAGCTTGACACCGAGCGACGGGATGAACGGCATTCCCTCGTTTTCTTCCTGCTGGCTGTAATCGGCGTTGTAATCATATGAGTCGATGTTCCGGGCACCGTATACGTTGATAATATCTAAATAATACATCGCATCGAACCAATGGTTTTCCGCCTGATACTGCACCCGGATATCCAGCCGGTGATAGGTGGGATACCGCTTGGATCGTACAGCACTTTCCGGGTCGTCCCGCTGCCAGGTAAACGTTTCACCGCTTTCCGGTTCATACTGACCGTCGCCATCCCGATCGTCCACCACCCGGATCAGCCGTGTCACCGGCGTGTATGGAAATCCCGATGCGATTCGCCATTTCCATCCCAGTTCCCAGCGGTCATCGATTTTCCAGCCTCCGACCCATGTCAGGCTGTGCCGCCGATCCCAACTCTCCCAATGCATCGGCTCGCCGTCCCGGCGGGTTTTCGCCTGGGAAAACGTATACGTCACCATCCCGTAATACGGCCGGTCATCCGTATCATGGAGCTTGAACGTCAGGTCCGCTCCCCGGGCGAACCCGTGCCGGTTGTTTTCCGGATCCCAAGTCAGCGAATCGCGCGTGTAGTGGGATGTGCCGCCATCATCGGTCAGAATAAGCACCGTTTCCAACTCCTCGCCGGAATCGATCAGATCGTCTAAGTTTTTATAGTAAAGATCACATTCCAGGCTCCAGCCGTGCGGATGTTCATACTCCATGCCGACCACCGTATGAACGGCCTTTTCCGGTCGCAATCCCCGGTCCTTGATCCCTCGCAAATCTAAAAAATATCCATCGCCCTGCAGGGCTTCATAACTGGGAAACTGGTAATAATACCCCCATGCGGCGCGAACGGCCCACCGGTCGGATGGCGTCCAGCGAAACGACGTCCGCGGACTCCATTCGCTCATTCCCGACAACGTCGATTCGTCCCACCGGATCCCGGCTTTCCATTCCAAATCCGATACCAATTGCCATGTGTCCTGCACAAACGCGCCGAGTTTCCGGTAATCCTGCGTTTCCCGGAAAGCCAGAAGATCATCAGGTATGTCCAATCGCGGATCGTCTGTCTCGATATTGAACGCGACACCGCTCTCACTGGTGGCAGCCTCGATCCCCGCAATGACGGCATGCCGATCGGAATACCATTCCACCAGCGTGGCAGCCCGGAGATTGTCACTGGTCAGATTCTGATCGAAAGTGGACGTAAAAGCTGTCTCGCCCTCGGCAAAAAGCACGTCCGACACCTGCTCGTTGCGCGTGAACGACAGCGTGTAACTCCAGCGAAATCGGTCCGATATGAGATGCGATCCCGTAAGACCGGCGATGACATTTTTCTGATCATCCACCAGGTCCACATGGTCCGGGTCAGCGCCTTCCACGGAATCGTCGTCCTCGGAAAGGTCCGTGCCTTCATCGCAGGCCATCAGCGTCACTGTCCATTCGTTTCGCGGATCGGGCTGAACATACAGGATCGACTGGACATCCGTAAAACTCGGATACGACGAGGCGTCCTCGTCAGTGGCCTTGATAATCAGGTCGTAATAGGTCCGCCGAGCGGAGACCAGCCAACTCGATGGCATACGCTCGAACAATCGACCTTCCGCCACAATGTTCGTGTTCGTAAGACTCACGTTGGCACTGCCAGCAAACCGCTCGGCAGTGATTCCATGCCGGTTTTCGACATCGATGACCGCCGACAGCCGGTCGCCGTACTGCACGTCAAAACCGCCCGGAATCAGTTTCACTTGCCGAATCGTTTCGGGATTGAACAGACTGGTCAGACCGAACAACCGATACGGATCATAGATCGGGATATTGTCCAGGAAAATCCCATTCTGATCAGGGCGGCCGCCGCGGATAAATAGCCGCGCCGAATAATCGTCGCCACCGACCACGCCGGGCATCACCTGTAATGATTGCAACGTATCCTCAAACGCACCGGGAGCGTGGATGACGTAATCGGGCGTCACGAATTGCACCGGCTCGATCTCCGGAACCGGCGCTTCCGTCACGACCACTTCGGCGGAATAGGTGGGCATTGGATTCAACGCCAGGGTCACGGCGGCAGTGGTGCCCGAAACACACAGAAAACGGTCTCTCAGATCGGTGTATCCCGGGTGGGTGATCGTCAATTCGATGACCTCGGCACCCCGGATATGGAGCGTAAACGTGCCGGTATCCGTGGTCACGGCCAAGCGCCCAGCCGCCGAATTCACGTTGGCGCCGGCAATCGGCTGCCCAGTCATGGCATCAATTACGGTTCCTTTCAGTGTAAATGGAGTTTCCGCAAAGGAGGGAGAGGCAAGCAGGCAGAGCATCAGTGTAACCCATAGTGGGGACACGGACCGGCTGCCCTGACGGATGATAAACGTAAAAATCATCGATGTTTCCTTTCCTGGTCGAATCGGTGCAGATGGCTACAATGTCGTTTCTTTTACCGCAGTTGGTTCGACGGACACAATACGGTTCCGCGCACCGGTTTGTTCGCGATTCTTGTGAATCGCCATCGATGCCGGTACACTGCGGATTCATGGAAGGGATTGCGGGCGATGCGGAACATACCTGAGATACCGGATCAAGAGAGCCTGTTCGAGGATGCATTCGATCTGTTCCGATTCGGTTTCGAGGATGCGGGCCGGCGGCAACTAGATCACGCATTGCAGATCATTGGTCAGCAGGGCCGCTTGAATGAACGACTCGCAACGTCTGACCGGCCGGACCCGGCGCAGTTCCCGGAGCGTTCCCCCTGGCATCTTCATCTGGAAGAAATATTCGAAGAATCCGCCCAATGGTTCCGCCAAGTTGCCCATGTGGAAGACGGTGATTGGGAACCGTTTCTTCGTCTGGGGGAAGCGCTGGCGGAGTTGCCTGGGGAAAACGATTTCGAAGCGGTATTGGAAACGGCGTTGCGACTCGGTGCGCCGGCGAACGTCGTTTTCAAGGCGCGGATGCGTGGCCTGTTTCGCCGGGGCCGGTATGAGGATGTGATCGCCGGGATTGATATCGATCCCGGCGGTATGATCGATGGAGAAATGATTGACTTGCGACGCCATGCAGAATTTCAGCGCGATGTCATGAACTTCGGCGGACGTGGCTTCCTTTCCCTTCTGAAAAGCCCGATCTGGTGTCTGAAACTCCTTCTGCTGCCGTATCGGGAATATTTGTTTCAGATGTATACGGACCGGTTGATGGCAATTTTCCCGGGCTCGTCGGTGATGCTGAGGCTGCATTCGCTGATCATGGATCGAATGATCGACATCCGGAGAATGTCCCTGGGCAGCGTTGTTACTGCGGCGGAGCGGTCGATTCACTGTCGGCCGGACCGTGGGATCGGGTATGTGTATCTGGCGCGCAGCCAGTGTGTCCGGCACCGGTTCCGGCGGGCGGAAACGGTTTGCCGGAGCGGCTTGGCGTCGGCGGGGGCGTCGCCGGAACTCATGCTGGTGTTGGGACATGCGCTGGCGGGGCAGCGGCGGTGGCAGGAGGCGGCCGAATGGTATCGTGCGGCGGTGGTGCGGGGTCGGGAGCCCGTCGCACAGATCAACGAGGCGGCTGCGTGGATGGCTGCGGGTGATCCGCAATCCGCCCGGGATCTCCTCACCGCCGGCGATTTCTCTATCCTCAGCCATCCTCTGGCTGATGCACTGATGATGATTCTAGAAGATACAGCGACCTGCGCCGTCCGGTACCATGACCGGTATTCGCAGGATCCCGGAAGGTGGCTGCATCGGCGATCAGCGACGTGGATCGATCGTACACAGGATTCTATCGTGTATCGCGAAGGAAGGGTTCCGGGAATTACCCGGATGGATCGGTCGCGTTTCAGAACGATCGATTGCCCCATCTGTCATGCCGCTCCCACACACCAGCACCGGATTTTCATCCATCCAGTCACCCATCTTCATGTTTGCCGATGCACAGAATGCGGCTATGTCTTCACGTGCCCGCAACCCGCGCCGGATCAGATCGGCCAGCTCTATCCGCTGTCATATTTTAATTTCGATATGGAACGGGCGGAGTGGTACCGCCGCATCATCTCCCGGCATTCGATTCCGCTACATTACTACGAAGCCCGGTTCAGATGGCTGGAATCCATCGGCCTGGCCGCGTTCGAAGACCGGTGCGGTCCGGCCCGGCGCACTCTGGATGTCGGGTGCAGCTCCGGGCTGATGCTGTTCGAAATGGAACGACGCGGATGGACGTGTGCCGGTCTGGATATTGTGCCGGAGATGACGGCGTATCTTGCCGGGAAAGGATATGACGTTTACACGGGAACCACCGAAACCGTTTCCGTTCCCGAGGGCCGCTTTCAATTCGTCAGCCTGTTGCATGTCATCGAACATGTCCTGTCACCAGAAGCGCTGCTCCGGTTCGCCCGTCACAGTCTGTCCGTCGGCGGCTGGTTGTTCGTCGTCACTCCGTGCTGCATGACACCTCCCGCCGTGTACGCCGGCCGCGATTGGTTCGATGATATGACTCATCTGCATTTCTTCGATCGAAAAAGCCTGTCAATCCTCATCGAGCGGACCGGTTTCGAGATCATGGCCGTCTATTGCCCGTGCGGGGTACGGTTCGAAACGCACAACCGGCGATGGACTCGGGAGATGATGGGGCCAGCGGTTGAGAACGTCCTGACCGACGCAGGCATGGGCGATGTGATCTGGATCGTCGCGAAAGCGCAGTAGATCGGCCCCGTTCTTGTTACTCTCATTCCTCGGTCGACACACCTCTTTCCGCTTCCCGGGCGTTCATGATACAATCGCCTTCCATGACCCGCTCCGGCTGCCGTTCAGCTGTGAGCCATTAGGTAACGAAAGGAGTCCTCTTCCATGCAGACGCTGATGCGCGGTAAAGATCTGATCACTCTCCAGGAATGGTCGAAAGGCGAGATCGACACCGCCCTGGAAACATCGAAGCACCTCAAACTGCTCTTCGCCAACGGGCGGCCCCATCGATGGCTTCGCGACAAAACCGCTTTTATGATGTTCTTTGAGCAATCCACCCGGACACGGAATTCCATGGAAGCCGGAATCACGCAACTCGGGGGTCACGCCCATGATCTGACACCGGACAAGATGCAGCTCAGCCATGGGGAGTCCGCCAAGGATACGGCCATGGTCCTGAGCCGTTTCGGGCATGCTATCGCCATCCGCAATTGTTTTTACGGGATCGGCAATGCCTATCTCCGGGAAGTCGCGCGGTGGGCGTCCATTCCCATCATCAACCTTCAGGATGATCTGTATCACCCGCTCCAAGCGCTGGCCGATCTGATGACGATGCAGGAGACATTCGGAGCGTTGGACGGTCTCAACGTCACGATTTCATGGGCGTATGCCACCAGTCATGCGAAACCGCTGTCCGTACCGCTGTCCCAGATTCTGCTGTTTACGCGGTATGGAATGAACGTGACGGTTGCAGCACCGAAAGAATTTCCCCTGTTACCGGACCTGGTGCGGACGGCGGAGGCGAATGCGGGCGAAAACGGTGGCACGCTTCGTTTTGTGGATGATATGGATACCGGCTTCGAGAAAGCCCATGTCGTGATTCCGAAGAATTGGGGAGGATTTGCCTTTACAGGTGATGCGTCTGAAATGGCGGCGAATCTGGCCAAGTATCCGGACTGGATTTGCAATGAGCGGCGGATGGCCCTGGCGGATCCCCATGCGGTATATATGCATGCGCTCCCGGCAGACCGGGGCAAAGAGGTGACGGATCCGGTAATCGATGGACCGCAATCGATCATCTACGATGAAGCGGAAAACCGGTTGCACACGGTCAAGGGTGTAATGGCCCTGACGATGGGGGGGCGTCCCTGACCGGCGTCGTTTCGTGACATTGTTTTGAGCGGAACTGCTCGGGTTGACTATACTTATTGTGCGGCTGACGGCTAGCACAAGGAAGTCATGTGTGTATGTCTATCCGGGCGGTTGCGGCGGGATTCGGGTGATTGTGTGGGGGGGGGAAATGGGAGACGCGTGGTGATGATCCGGTTGATCGTGGCATTTTGGAATGTGATGGCCGGTTACCGGCGGCAGTTTATGCTGGCGGGTATTGCGTTGGTCATTGCCACGGCGTTGCAGCTTGTTTTTCCCTGGTTGTTGCGGTTGGCGATCGACGGTCTTGCCGAAGGGACGGCGACGTATTCGTTTATCCTGCGTTTGGCGGCATGGTTGACTGTCACAGCGGTGGGGGAGTCGA
>JAFGMN010000062.1 GCA_016927515.1 candidate division CSSED10-310 bacterium
CCGATCTGATTGAGCTTGATCAGGATGGAATTTGCGATACCGTTATCAATCGCTTTCTGAATGATTTTCGGGTTCGTGACAACCAGGTCGTCCGCCACGATTTGGATTCGATTTCCCAGTCGATCCGTCAGTGTTTTCCATCCGGACCAATCCTCTTCCGCACACCCGTCCTCAATGGAAACGATGGGATACTTCGATACCAGATCTTCATAGAACGCAACCAGTTCGTCAGCAGTCTTGCGGGGTTCCTTCTCTGCCTGCATGTGATAGATACCGTCTTTGAAAAACTCAGAAGCGGCACTGTCCAGTGCGATGGCGATATCTTCACCCGGGCGGTACCCAGCCTTTTCAATCGCCATCATGATGACCTGCAGCGCTTCTTCATTGGAAGAGAGATTCGGTGCGAATCCACCTTCATCCCCGACGCTGGTTGCATACTTCTTTCCGCTTAATACTTTCTTCAACGCATGAAAGACTTCAACACCCGCACGCAATGCCTCCGGAAACGTATCGATACCCAGCGGCATCACCATGAATTCCTGGATGTCTACATTGTTGTCAGCATGGGCTCCACCGTTGATAATATTCATCATTGGCACCGGAAGCATCTTGGCATTCGGTCCGCCCAGATAACTAAACAACGGCATACCCATGAAATCCGCGGCGGCCCGGGCAACTGCCATGGAAACCGCCAGGATTGCGTTGGTCCCCAGCCGATTCTTATTCTCGGTTCCATCGAGACGAATCATTAAATCGTCAATTCCCGGTTGGTCCATGGCCGGATATCCGATCACTTCCGGAGCGATTTCCTCGACAACATTGCGCACTGCCTTCTCGACGCCCTTCCCCATGTATCTGCCGGTATCACCGTCCCGCAACTCGACCGCCTCCCGCGTTCCCGTCGACGCACCGCTAGGAACCGCTGCTCGACCCCGGGCTCCGGAACTCAATACACACTCGACCTCCACCGTGGGGTTTCCACGGGAATCTAAAATCTCCCTGGCATGCAATTCTTCGATATATGGCATGAAGAGCCTCCTTTTTCATTACGATGTGAGCCGGAATTGGTTCATTCCCTTTAGATTAATCAACCCCCGGAACAGCGTCAAGCCGCTTCCGGGTCATCACCCCATCCATTGACAAACTTGGCTCGCTTTCTATAGTCTGGTCACGGATCAATCACCGGTTTGTATTCCCCCATGGGGTCTGTTTCATGGAACTTCAGCCGAACATCAACGAGGTCCTGTCCGGATTCGACGCAACGCGTCCCATCGGTCAAGGCGGAATGGCGTCGATTACGCTGTTTGAAAACAGGCTGACCGGCGAGCAGGTTGCGGTAAAAACGCTGCATTCTCACGTGGTTCATGACCGGGGGACGGTGGATCGGTTTTTCCATGAAGTCAAGGCCAGCATCCGTCTGGATCATCGGAATATCATTAATGTTCTCGGATTCGGGGAATGGCAGGACCGCCCGGCCATGGTCATGGAGTATGTCGACGGCGGGGATCTGAAGCATCTGATGGAGCGTGTGGAGCGGCTTCCCGTCGAGGTGGCTGTTCACGTTGCCTATCAGCTGTTCAAAGGTCTCGATTACTCGCACCGGCTCGGTATCATTCACCGGGATATCAAGCCGTCCAATCTGTTGGTGACCCAGATGGGGTACATCAAGATAACGGATTTCGGTATTTCCCAGGTTTCGGATCTGACCCGGCTGACACAATCCGGTGACGTAATCGGAACACCAGCTTACATGTCTCCGGAACAGGCTTCCGGTAAAAAACTTGACGAACGATCCGATATTTTTTCAGCCGGTGTCATGCTGTATGAACTACTGACGAATAAAAACCCGTTTCTTGCAGAGAATCCGTCGGTTACGCTGCTCAATATCATCCGGTGCAATATCGCGCCGATTTTTGAGTTCAACCCGACTGTTCCCTACAAGCTGGAAGTGACCCTGGATCGTCTGTTGGCCCGGGATCCCGTCGATCGGGTGCAAAGTGCGGCGGAAGCCGCGGATTTGATGACGGAAGTATTGCAGGAAATACGGCCCGGGGGGTTTGGAGTTGACGAATTTCGGCAATTTTTCAAAGATCCTGGAACGTATATCTCTCAAAACAATATAGCGGATGCAATCCGGCATCTTGAGAAGGGGAAAGACCTTCTCACGCAGGAAAACGAACGACCCGAGCAGGCGGCGGTGGAGTTTTACCGCAGCCTTTTCCTGGATCCTGGCAATGTGGAAGCCCGGCAGTATCTGACATCGATCACGGAGAAGTTTTCTGGGGATCGTGTGATGACGCCCTCGGAGAAGTTGCTGGAGATTGAAGCATCGGTTCATGCCGATCCCAACAACATCGCGCTGCTACTGCAACTGGTCAAACGTGCGCGATCCGAAGGTGATTTCATCAAGGCGGTTTCCTATTCTAAGCGTCTGGCGCGGCTGCGGCCCAAGGACGTGTATATCTTGGGCCAGATCGAAACACTCCTGCCGAACGATCATATAACGGCAGTATCTTCATCGCGTAAGCGAGGTCAACTGACAACGAGCGGTAGTATGGGTGTGACCCGCACATCGGAAATGACCGGGACATCTCGGGCGGATGCGTTGTATGACACGCTGTCGGAACGACCGGCGGCGGGGGAGTCGCGTCCAAGGATCACGCCTCGCCCGGTTGCGGCTCGGCCGTCGACGCGAATGGAGAAATCGGCTCTGGTGCTGATCGTGATTTTAGTGGGAGCGATCCTGGTGGGCGTTTTTCTTGCGAGATGGTTTACCCGTGCATCGGAGCAGGTTCAGGAGGAGATTCCGCGTGTGGTGGAGCAATGGGCGGCGCAGCTCGAAACCAAACCGGATGGTGAACCGCTGGTGGAGCGTGATGCGATCAAGGGGAAGGGACGGGAGATTCTGATGAAGGCCCAGAATGCCTATCGTGAGGGGCAGCGGTCACTCGCCGTTCAGTGTTATCGGGATTTCCTGGCGCAGTATCCGGATCATCCGGAAAGCGAGGGAGTTCGGATTCAGTTGGCCCGTTTGCTGGTAGCTGAAGGGGATTTGCAGATGGCGCTCCGTATTCTGGATGAGCAGATCAAGGTGGGTAAGCGACCCGCTTCGACAGCTTTTGCTCGGCTTGAAAAAATCCGCATTTACTTCAATATGAGTAATCTGGAAGAGGCACGATGGGAGTGTATTTATCTTGAACCGGGGTTTCGGACACTGGCTAGCCCGGACCTGCAGATGGAATACCTGAGTATTTATGCATCCATCTGTCGTCGGAACGGAGCATTCCGTGATGCATTAAGGTTGTATGAAACCATTATTCGAAACTATTCAGACAAGCAGAAAATCCTCGAAGCCCGAATGATGAAGGCGGATATTCATATCGAGGAAGGCAACATGCTCGATGCGCAGCGTGAATTGTGGATCGTCCGTGATCAAAGTCGTCCGGACACGTTACTACATAAAAATGCGGTGGAAAAACTTGGAGGTCTTGGATTAGGCGATTCCGCTCCGGAACCGGCATTTTAATCCCATCTCGATTCCTTGATTATGCAGACTGCCCGCGTGGATGATTCGGGTGAATCCTCGTGGGGGATGTCAATCGATCAACTGAACAGCCGCGCGAAGAATCCCTTGGGCCGTCCCTGATCAACCGTTTTCAATGACTGAATTTCCCGTTCGATCCGTCGCAGACGGTCTTCGAACTTATCGACGGCGCGCAAGAATGAATCCGCTTTTTCCATGTCCACTTCCAACTTGCTCTGCCGGTTGGCTAAATCGTCTATTTTGCGCATGAGGTCATCGAGCAAGCCTTTCGCATCTCCTGCCTGCTGACCGAGCTTTTCGTTCAGGAGAATTTCCAGGTTAGTCAACCGGTCGGAAATGGATGTGTTCTCAGTGGAACTGCGCTTGGAGTTGGGGGCCGAATACGGTGGGACATAGGCCGGACGACTGGGGGCTTCCTCAAACATGCTGTCGGACGACGGAGCGGACCGATCTGACGGACCCTCATGATCAGGGGAGGACATGAGGCGATCATCCCGATCACTCCCTGCATCATACCCCATCTCGTCCATCCCCTCATGCTCGCTGGCTTCCGCCAGTTCGGAACGTTTGAGCAGGACGGTGGCCTGCTTGTCTGTTCCGACATCCATTGCTTTCAATCGTTTATACTCTGTCCAGCATTCCTTCGAACAGAAATTGTTCGTCGAATTCTTGGGCAATTCTTTTGCGCAATACAGACAATGACGACTCATCGGAATTCCTCTCAATCTATCTTACCCTGGACCTCACGCAAATATACGCACTAATTTTATTTTATGTCAATCTGTCACAATCCGAAAAGGGCCGATCCATCCGGTACTGGTGAATTCGTCGATCCTGTAACACGTGATTGACGAGTGTGATCCACTTGTTGTCCGCTTCACGGGGATCCATCTCGACAATTTGGGTATCCTGTGATTCGCTTCCGCTTTCGGCCAGCACGGTACCATCTGGAGCGACGATTCGGCTGCATCCGATGTAATGCAGCGACCGGTCGTTCCGGTGTTCGGATCCCGACCGGTTCGCTGTCACGCTGAATATCCTGTTTTCCAAGCATCGCGTGATCATCGCGGCCGGGCAAAAAGGAAGAACGAGATTGGCGGGGTGGGCAATCACCTGAGCACCGCAAAGAGTCAGCGTCCGGACCGACTCGGGAAACAACCAGTCGAAACAGATCATCACACCGACACGACAAATACCAATATCGACAACGATGAATCCCGTATCTCCAGGATCGAAAAACTGCTTTTCTGTGTCGAACAGGTGTGTCTTTCGGTATCGCATCCAGCGACCTTCGCTTGTGACAAGCAAGGCCGTATTGAACAATCGATCCCCAGCCCGTTCCGGCAAACCGGCGACCAGACAGGTTCTCGATTCCACTGCCAGATCCAGAAGAAACCGGGTCGTCGGTCCATCGGGTACCGGTTCCGCGAAATCCATCACTTCTTCTCGGGTCAAAAACAAGTACCCCGTGTTGAAGAACTCCGGTAAAACCAGCAAATCGGCATCGCATGCCATCACATGACGGCGCACGCTGTCCCAATTAGCCGATACATTCCCCCACTCTGGAGTCATCTGGATGTATCCTGTCCGCATTCCGTTGGTTCCTCCTCGCTCTCGCTGCATTCAACCCCATCGTGTATCCGCGGTTTCCGTCCGTGCCGATTGATAGATCGAAGCGGCTTGACCGATCCCGTATTCAGGATTGACTATGCCACACACCGAAACAGCTTTCCAGTTTTCTGGACGTCGATAGCGGTCAGTGCAGGAGACCGGCAGCCGGTGCGTCGATTACGAGACCAGTTGACTTCCCGGCCGTCAACGATAAGAATGATATCTTCGTTTCGGGTTTCTCACCATGGAGGATGCTGAATGAACTGCCGTTTTCGATTGATTGCACTGATGCTATGCATCGCCACGGGGTGGGTCGCGCAGGGGCAGGCACCGGATTTTGCCTGGTCGAGTCCACGATCCATGGCGCTAGGTGGTGTTGGAACGACGGGTTTCGAGGATCCATCGACCATGCATCTGAACCCGGCGGCACTGATGGAAACCGAGCGGTTTAGCATCACGACTGGACTGGGAGCATCATTGTTTAACGGTTCTTTTGACAGCCCTGGCGGCGCGTTTGATGCCGATACGAATATGGCATGGTTTCCATCGATTTCGACAGCCATCAACTTTGGTTCACGTCTTGTGGCTGCCGGTTTTTCTCTGAATACATTCGATTATCGGCATGTGGAATTCACCGAAAACAGACCAAACCGGTATCAAGGCACCGAGTGGATGCTGTATTCCGGTGGGTTCGATTTCGCACTCGGCTTTATGCCGATTCGCGACTGGGCGTTCGGGTTCAAAATCGGGTATTTGACCGCCCATGCCGAATGGGATCGAATGGTGAATC
>JAFGMN010000063.1 GCA_016927515.1 candidate division CSSED10-310 bacterium
ATGCACCGGCGTAAAAACGGTTTCCACCCATCATGCGGCGGGATCAGCAACGCCGTTACGATACCCAGCACGTCCATCGACATGGCGTTATGAGTTCCCAAGAACATCAATACATTGAATGTGTCTTCAGCATCCACGAGCGCACGATGCGTCTCCACATCTCGGATTCCCGCCAGCCGGATCAATTCGTCAAGATTGTGACGGGAGAGTTCCGGCCGCAGAAGCACCGCTGGAACGAGGCTGTCCCACCAGTGCACCGGTTCCGGCAACCGATGCGATCGAAAAAACGATGCTTCGAAACTGGCATGATGCGCGACCACCGGTGAATCACCGATAAACTCACGGAGTCCCTCGATGATGGCAGGCAACAGCGGCGCATCATGGAAATCAGCATCGCTCAGACCGGTCAGGCGGATCGCCACCGGCGTCAACGGCCGACCCGGCTGAACCAGCGTATGATACCGCGCAACGACACCATCGTCCACGACCGCAACCGCACCGATTTCGATGATCGCATCCCGCTGCGGATCAAGACCGGTTGTCTCAATATCCAGAAAAACCGTCCGACCGGGAAACAGATGCGGTACACCGGCATTGACTGCGGATAAGACGTTATCACTCATACGATGCCCTCACAATCCGTTCCACAGCGCCGCGAACAACGGACGCCGGTTCGTGCCGATGATACAGCGCAGATAAACCATCGAGATCCGATGCGAACCGATGAGCGATCAATGGATCGCGCAGTGGACGACAGACAGGATCGGGCGATCCGGCCGCTTCGTGACCGGAATGCTCAACCCGGAGACTCCAGGCGAGCAACCGGCTGACAGCACCATGCACTTGAATGATGCGCTGTTTCGCCAGGGGTCCGGAAACCGGACGCTCCAGCCAGTCCCACGCCTGCGATATGTTCCCTAACCGCTCCGCCGCCCGAGCACCCTGCCGACGCCACAGAATTCCAGGCCAGACACAGAGATCCAGCCAGCGAGACGGTTCTTGCTCCATATCATCCACCTGATCGGATGTTTCTACCATATGTGTCATATCCACTGCATCATCATAACGGCCGCATTGAACCAGTGCCCGGATATGAACATAGTGCTGATACGCCCGGTCATCGATCGATCGCGGCTGAAGCTGTTCAACTGTCTGAACCACGTGCGCCGCTGCATCTGGGTCGGTATTCAGCGTCAGCCGCAAGGCATACATTGCACGTCGGTGATCATGATCGTCACAGTCGGCAGCCAGCGTTTCCGCCTGACTCAGCATCGAGCGGGCACGACGATCATCACCCCGCAACATTGCGCAGTCCGCCAGGAGACAGTGAATCAGGATCTGTTTTTCAATCCCCGCATTTTCAAAACGGATTAGATTTTCTATGCACGCTGCTTCATCGAATCGATACAGGGCCGTCAACAAAACTGCATATGCGGGATAAAACTGCACGGCGATCGCCGATACCGGCACGCGGGATGCCGACAAAATCCAATGCAGACGGCTGCCGAAACGCGCCGCGTCCTCGAACCGAAACCGATGATGGAACAGGGAGAAACTCCTTCGCAGTACATCCGCCACGTTTTTCAGTGATGGATTGCCGGCGTTTACGTCCAGTGCACATAAGCGATGATAACCATCGAATTTTGCCAGTGTGTCATCATTGGCGATTTCCGCGACCCGTTTTTTCAGACTGGTCAGGTAATGGGGGTCCTGTAATGGGGTTATGTTGAGCGTCGCGAGCAGATCGCCGAGGGTCGCAACACGTGCACGCGGGATGGTTCGCTGATCCGTGGTTTCGGCCGTTTGACGATGGATCCCGGTGTCGAGCGGCTCCGACATCGGACCGCCCAAGAATACCATCGTCGCGTCCGGTATTTCGCGGTGGATGATGGTTTCTTTACTGTCGAGCCGGTTGGCGGCCACGAACTGCTCCCGGCGGTAACAGCCGGTGGCGATGATTCGCTGGGGATGTACCGGGTGATGGGCAGTCTGCCGGTTGGCGTGCAGGATCATCGCGATGGCGGCTGCGAGTGCAGCGGAAGTCATATCGCAAGCAGGTTCAGGGGGTGCACTGTAGTGAAGGGGCAAACACGGCACATGCAGGGCACAGATGGCGAGATCCATGCAGTCAGCTAATTTTCGGAGAAGGTATTTCAGCGAAAGCTCATCGTGGATTGACCGGAGTGTCATCAGGAAGGGTCCCGGTTGAATTGTATCGATGGGTATCCATCCGCGCATATCGGCGGATCGATCGGCGACGACACACAGTAATCGCCCGTCGTCTCCCTTGGAAACGACCGGAAACAGCACGCCGGGGATGGAGACCGGTGGAATATCCAGTGAGGATAGGCGATCATGGAGCTGCCGGGACAGGGGCAGGAGCCGAACCAGCCGCTGCCGGATCGTTTCGCACACGGATTGCGAATAATACGCACCGATCTGAACGATGCGATAGAACAGGCCGGCGATCTCCTGGTAGTCAAATGAATTCAGCTGTTGTAGATTGTTTGTGATATGCAGGTAGGCTTCCGCGATCGTGCCCGCCCTCAGCGATTCGAAGAAGGTATGCATGGGTTCCGGGCGGTGCGTGATGCGGTCTGCCATCATGAGTCTATTGTGATTGATGGGATCGATACCGGTAGACCGGGAAATACAACCGTGATTGTTCGGTTACGTAACGCGCGAATTGGTCCGAGGGTGTGCCGGACACCGGTCTCGGGGTTTATCGATGGTATCGAATCCAACGGGTTTCCGTCAATTTCGATGATTGGCTCGGGTATTGTGTCCAGGTTCGATCCGGTCAATTCCAGGAACAGGACGTCATTGATTTGCGTGATCGCAACAGACCATGTATCGGACCGGTAGACCAATTTTTGCACATCGGGCAGGCGATCGGGTATGGCATCGGCCGCTGCCTGCATTTTCATCGTCGAGCTGTCCGGAATAAACCGGATGGATGGAGCCGATTCCGGCATCGACGTGGAAAGGGAGCGGTGCGATTGATGTTCCAGAATCGTAGCGGTCTGAAGGGCATCCCACACGGAATCCGGTGCTGAGTCCAGCAGATCGGGCCACGGTGCCATTTCCGGTCCGCCCGGGGCATGTTCTGCATACGTCCGGGCTGCTTCCGCCAGTTCCGGACACCGATCGAATGCATCTGCCAGCATCGATCGCATGACGATGGCCGCGGCATCGAGATGCGGGGGGAGAATCTCCGCCTGGTTCAGGCTGTCGATGACCAGTTCCAATCTGAAAAAACTGTGAACGAGTCCGAACATCTCATCATTGGTTCCGGGATCGATGGCACCATCCGTTTCGTATGCGGTAATAAACTCGCGCAGATCGTGTTCGAAGTCGTCACACGTTACGCAATCGATCATGTTGCGAATCGCCGGATCGGTTCGGATGAGTTCCCGGGCGCGGTGCAGTGTTGCCGTTGCGGATGTGACCGGTTCGGAATCTGTGTCGGATACCCCGGTTGGTTCTGTCGGAACAGCCGGATCCGGGTCGTTTGCAGGTTCTTTCTCATCGGCCAGGGCGCGGGCGACCCGGGCGGTAAAATCCAGAATAGTGATGGCGGTGAACCGTTTCGATGCGACTGGATCACCAGATGTCCAGATATCGAGCAGCAGACCAAGATTCCGGCAATAATAGGTGAGGGGAGCAGGAAATGGCAGGTGATTCATGATTACTGACTCCGGGAATGCGTGGCGGTCCAGTAGTTTTGCCAGAGGGCATCGTTTAGTGTGTGATGCACGAGGTTCGTGAGCACGAATTGCGTATAGACATGATCCAGGGCTGCAAAAAATCGCTCGAACGGCAGACTGTCGGCCGTCGCGTGGACCTGATGGGTATACGGAAGATAGGCGGTGGCTACATTCCATTTCGCATTCCGCAGGCTCATCAGGATAACCAGGACGCCTTCCGAACTCAGCAATACGCAGCCTTCGCCGCGCTGGGTGATGAGTCCGGCGCCCGAGTCGAGCGTTTCTTCGATTACTTCCCTTATTTTTTGGCTATAGTCGCGAGTAAACGTTTTCAGCAACTGCGTGCACTGGTCGTATTCGCGGCACCGGTTTCGGCTGTGATCAGCACCCGCGCATTTTGTTTCGATGACTGCCTTACGATACTGCTTTCGCTGTGACCGGGTTGTTTGTATGTTGTCGAGCGTATGCCAGGGTTCATTCAGGTTCAGAAAGTGTTTGAACCCGTGAGCCAAGCGTTTATCCGGATCCAAGAACAGCACGATTCGCGCCTGCGCACCGTTCAGATGTGCCTGCAGCGTGTTCATTGGTAGTTCTCCTTGATTTTTCGCCGGGCGCGGGAAATGATCTGGTGGATATCGTTGATCCGGAGTCCCACGGCTGGAGCGAGGATGGATGCCTGGATGCGGCGCCGCCGGGGTTTCTGCAGTTTCTGATAGCGGGAGTAGGTGGTATGCAGTGCGCGTGTTTCGGTATGCAGTTTTTCGATGGTTTGCGTTATGGCGGTATCATCGGGTGGATTTAGGAGTCCCAGGATATCGAGGTTGGTTTGCAGTTGCCGGATAGTGCGCTGGTGTTTCAGTATCGTCATCAGTAAACCGGTTAGCGTTGTATCGTCGCTGGATGCGTTTTCGTTGATGCGGTCGAGAGAATCGATGAAGTGTGTTTTAAGGGCGTGAATATCCCGGCTGGAGGCAATGGCCAGCGCATGCCATTCTGTGGTATTCGGATCAATTCCGTAACTCAGTTTTAGGATAGCCCGGTCTCGGAGACTGATGGAGGACAGGATGGTTTCGGCGTTGATGTCCGGTTCGGGAACCGCCATTGCATCGATTGCCGTGACTGTTTCGAGAATCATGGGATCGCTCTGTGCGGCGATCTGGGTGATGCGGGTTTTAGCCCGATTGCAGACCGATATGGTGATAAAGGCCTGCCAGCGATCGGGGTGGCGGATGAAGGGCAGTTCCTCGGTGGCCAGTCGCAACAGCTCGTCCCGGACCCAATCTTCGCAGGCTTCCGGGTGTTCGTTCCACAGCCCGGCGATTTTCCGGGTCAGCGGTTCGAGCCGGGTCAGGAAGATTGCATAAGCGGTCATTGCGTCATTCTCACTGATAGCCTGTGTCAAAATGGTATCCACGTTCACGGAGTTCATACCGGCGAGCTTAAAATACGATGTCTAAAAAATCAATCAACTTTCAGATGATTGAACGATACTAACTTCAGACGATCAGAATATGATGAACTTCCGATGATCGATCACCGGAGAAACTCCTGCAAGTAAGGACAATGACGGATATGAATACCTGACAGGGTTAATAAAAACGGCCCACTCCTCACGGAATGGGCCGTTGATGATTCAGATGGATGAAACAGGTATCTGGAATTGCTTACATTGTTTAGAAGCGCTGCCGGCCGCCGCCGCCGAAGCCGCCGCCGCCACCACCGCCGAAACCGCCCCGTCCGCGTCCACCGCCCCGGGGACCGCCGCCGCCGCCTTCCGTTTTCGGCCGCGCCGGGTTGACTCGCAGCATCCGGCCATCAACTTCCGCGCCGTTCAGCGCATCGATCGCAGTCTGAGCTTCGTCGTCTTCGGGCATTTCGACGAATGCAAAACCTTTGCTCCGGCCGGTGGCCCGGTCCGTCACGATCCGCACGGATGAAACGGTGCCGAACTCGGAGAAAGCGTTTTGCAAAGAGTCTTCGCTGGTGGTGTAAGACAGGTTTCCGACATAGATGTTCATAAATCTTCCTTTCAACGCCCCCTTTGCCAAATTCTTCTTCTCCATTCAGGGGCGCTGAATAGATCGCTGGGAATAGGTCAACGGGGAATCATGAAACATGAGCCCTTTCGCCGGGAAGGACAATTCATAACCTCTCAAAGAACCCGCTTCCGGCGCAGCACAAATAATATAAAATCCATTTTGAAATCTGGCAAGAGATTTTTGTGAACATTTTCGATTGACGTCTCGAACCGGCTGAATACCGATCGGTTTAGCAGCCGGAATCACCGCTATGGCTTGCCGGAGAGGACACCGGTGACCGTGAGCGGCCGAGTGGCCAGCTCCCGTGTCAGCCCTTTCGGCCTCATGCCGCAGCAGGTTGTATGATGCCCAAACTGTATACCTTTAGTAGTATCATATGGTATGCAAAATAACCGTGCGATGCGCGTGGCGGCGTGGGGTGGCTGTGATTGCATGGACGGCGTTTTCCGGCTACAATGCGATTTGTCGAGTGGCCGCTCAGCGGCTGTTTCTGTCCGGAGAACCCACTCTCTGTCAGGAGGACCAACAAATGAACCGGATGATGATGACGATGGCACTGATGGCTTTACCATTCATTACAGGAGTTATACCCATGAGCATGCAGGCAGCGGACAATCCCAAAGTGTATTTTGATGTTACGATTGGCGGCACGGATGCCGGACGGATCGAGATGGAACTTTTTGCTGACGTGGTTCCGAAGACCGCCGAAAATTTCCGGGCGTTGTGCACGG
>JAFGMN010000064.1 GCA_016927515.1 candidate division CSSED10-310 bacterium
GACCCGAAGACCCGGGTGCCGTCGCCGTCCTGGTTCCTTCAGCGGAGGTTCCCCGCTGGCAGGACATGATGGCAGGACATATACTCAATCATGTCCGGAAAGAGGGGTTTGCATGGCGGGAAATCGCCGTGATGTTCCCGCGTCGCACGCGTCTCGACGAAATCAAAAAAACACTGCGTGCGACTGGAATCCCATTTTCTGTATACAAAGGGAGTGGTTTCTGGCAGCAGCCTGAGATTCGCGATCTCGCCGCCTGTATCCACTGGTTCGCGGATCCGGGAAATCGCACTGCTTTATTCACCGTTCTTCGATCGCCACTTTTCAATCTATCCGATGAAACTTTGCTGATGCTATCCGTCTACGAGTCCGCCTTCCCCGGCCCGGACCCGGCCATTCCCAGCGGGGACATGGCAACCGATGCGCTTTTGTCGAACGGGCTTCCGGATCTGGAGTGGCCGGATCGCGCTTCGGTCAACCGGGCACGGACAATTCTTCGAAAGATTCGGGACATGACCGGCATGATGCCGTTGACGCATCTGATGGAAACGATTCTGACTGAAACCGGCGGTTGGGGCGCATATGCTGTGGAGGATGATTCGGGACAGATTGCGGCTAACATCGAGAAATTCCTTGATATCCTCCTTCGTTTCGATCGTGAAGGAGTCGCTCCCGTCTGGGAAACATCCCGCTATATTGCTCAGCGTGAGGCCGGTGACGATCAGGAAGGTGAAGCCCTTTTAGCGGGAGGTGACGACCGTGTCACATTGTTGACGGTACATGCGGCGAAGGGATTGGAATTTCCTGTCGTTTATATAGTGGATATCGAACAAGAGCCGCGACATTTTCCGCCGCCGGTGCTGGCGGATCGGATCCGCGGTGTCGGATTACGGTTACCCGCGATCAATCCGGAGCTTCCAGGGTATGATTCGCTGGTGTATCGTCAGCTCTGGAACGAGCAAATCGCCCGGGAAACCGCGGAGCGGAAGCGATTGATGTATGTTGCATTCACACGGGCTCGGGACCGTCTGTTCATTGTACATCGCCCTTCCCGCCGCGCGGATATCCAAGCGCCGCGGTATCCCGGGAACCGATGGATGGACTGGATCGGTCACGGTATCCGGGACGGCGCTGCACCGTGCATTCACACGGTGGATCCAGCGGCGATCACTCACCGTGCCACTCCCGGCTGGGAACTGATTCGATCGCTGACCCATCGCCCACCCAGCATCGCTCCAAACACGCTTCTTCCGCTCCCTGCCGACGACGATCCAGAAGAGTCCATTGCCGTGACAACCTTGCGTGACTACTTATTCAACCGGGCGGAATATACTAAAAAGCACGTGCACCACATGACCGACCATTTCCGAGCTCCAGACAGCGATCCCACCCGGGAAACAGCTCGCCGCCTCGGTGAAGCCTATCATATAATGATGGAGCATCATGCCGAACTGGAACCGGTATCGCTCGATGGGGTCTGCACTGCGCTTGAACAGGACCTTGCTGCGATTCCGTTACCGGAACGGACGGCCGCTGTCAAACGGCTTCAAACCATGGCATCGCAGACACGGTCATGGCTTCATTATGCCGCAGTTCGGGATGGAAAAGGATACCATGAACTGCCTTTTAACATCCCGTTGGGAACCGGCGCAGTCCATGGAATCATCGATCTGCTGCTGGCGATTGACGGGACATGGACAATCGTGGATTACAAGACAGATCGGAAACCCAGTCGCACCGAAGATTTGCCGGCCTGGCTCGACAATCACAGGAGAGAACACCGGTTTCAGATGTCCGTCTATGCCTTGGCCATTCAGGATCTGGCCACCAACCAGGAGACAATTCCCGTATTGGTTTTCTTTGCCGATGCGGGCGAAACCATCCGGTACGATTTCGATCGCTCCGAACTGGACGAATTGGCCGACCGGCTGCGACATGTGCTGGCCGAAATCCGGAACGGCAGTCATGGAGAGTAGCCGGTGAAGCCGGTGACTGGATCGCAGTCTTCCTCCATCCATCCCCGAATCATGAGACCCATGATCGTTTCCGCAAGCCGGGCCACGGACATTCCGGCATGGTATGGCGACTGGTTCATCGATCGATTGCAAAACGGTTGGGTTGACTGGATTAACCCGTTCAATGGGAAAACCCATCGCGTGGATCTCCACGGCGTCCGGGCCGTGGTCTTCTGGAGCAAGAATCCGGAACCGTTTATCCGGCACCTGGATACATTGGACCGGATCGTTCCCGCCTACTACTTTCATTTTACCGTCAACGATTATGAAGCTGACAATCTTGAACCCCATCTCCCTCCACTCGCCGATCGCATCCGGACATTTCGCGCATTGGCCCGTCGCCTCGGCACACACCGGGTCATCTGGCGAACCGACCCGCTTCTCGTATCGGATAACCTGACGGTTGAACAGCTCGCCACCCGCATCCGGCGGATCGGAGACAGTCTCTATCCGTATACTGAAAGACAGGTATTCAGTTTCATCCGCATCCAGGCATATGCCAAGGTGAAACGCACCATCGCACGGTATGCTGCCAGGATACGGGAAGTGGATAATGTGGAACGGCGGGAGTTAATGGGTATCCTTGCGGAATATGCAGCAAACTGGGGATGGCCGTTGACTGGATGTGCCGAACCGGAGAGCACCGAGATTCCTGGCATCTCGACCGGTCGATGCATCGATGATGCGCTCCTGGTCCGAATGGAAACAGGCCACGAGTTCCGTGCGGAATACCGATGGAATATGATCGACGGGATTCCCGTTCGGACGGGACCCCCCAGGAAAGACCCCGGGCAGCGCAGGGAATGCACGTGCGTGATCAGTAAAGACATCGGCCGCTATAATACATGTCCGCATTTCTGCCGATACTGCTACGCCGTTCGGACGATGCATACCGATGCACTGAATCCGATCGATGCAAGCGGAATCGGAAGCAATCGGACCGGTTTGGGTACAGCCTGGTTCGGTAATCCCGAAGACGCCGACGAGAAAGCCGGGAATAGTGAAGGGAGAGCGCTATGATATACGATATTTTGGAACTCGGGCATCCGCTGTTAAGAAATGTCGCTAAGCCGTTGCCTGAGGATTTGATCGGCAGCACATTAGTAAAAACCCTGATCGCCGATATGATCGAAACCATGCGGGCCACCCGTGGAGCTGGACTTGCGGCACCGCAAATCGGCGAATCAGTACGGATTTTCGTGGTTGAAGTCGATAACAATCCGCGATACCCGTATAAGCCCGCCATTCCGTTGACGGTTGTGATCAATCCCGACATGACGTTCGAAACGGATGATCGCTTCGATAATTATGAGGGCTGCCTGTCCGTTCCGAATCTCCGGGGAATCGTCCCCCGGTGTCCAATCATTCGTGTCCGAGGATTTGATGGCAACGGCGAACCTCTTGACCGGACGATCCGGGGAGTCAGTGCTGGAACATTTCAACATGAGTTCGATCATCTCGATGGGATGGTGTTCGTGGACCGGGTAACCGATTCGAAAACGCTGTGCACAATCGATGCTTTTCGAACATGGTATGAGGATGACGTGCGGCGAAAGGTACGTGAAATCGAAGCCGCATATCGTTCCGCCGACTCCGATTATGCATAAATCACGGCTCAGGGTTCGGGATGTCGAACGTTGTTCAGACAGTGATGACCCGGTCTTCCGCATCGTAGTCGAAAACGGCTTCGATCTGTTCCGGTGAAAGCTCCGGAGGATGGGCCGATTCCCATTCCACGGTGCGAAGAATTCCTTCGGTATGCTCCACGCGCTCGGAATACGCCAGCATAGACCGGATTTTACCGGTATCGCCGATGAGATGCTGAGCGGCATTCATGGATACACGGAGATGGGGTGGCGTAGTCTCGGGCCCGGTCGTCAGGATCGTGCCTTTCCATCCAACAGCCGTCGCAATGGCTCGCACCCATTCCAGAATACTCATCGTGGGTTCATCCGCCAGATTAAATATGGCGTCTGCCGCACGCTCATCGGTGACTGCCTGGGCAATGCCGTAACCCATATTGGCGGCATATCCACGGGATGATCGCCAGCCGGCCATGACCTCATCAATCAGAATATAGGGCCGCCGATCCATCATACGCTTGAGATATTCCCACATCCTGTGTTGCGTATCGAACGGACCGTATACAAAGGGCAGACGGACAACCGTTCCCCTGATCGATTGGCTGTTCATCACCCGGTCTTCGACAGGTATTTTATCATAATCATCCATGATGCGCTGGGGATCGTCCGGTGAACGGGGAGTCGGTTCTCGATAGGGAAACAACCGACTGCGTAACGGAGCATCTTCTCGCAATGGAACGGGCTGCAAGTGACCATCATGCGACTCGATGCCCAAGATGATTCCGAACGCTTTGTACACGTCCATGCTGCTGATCGAAACAATCCGCGGGCTTTGTTTTGCACACGCCCGAACCAGCAGTTCCGCTTGAGACTCCGTTACCGGGATCATGTCCAGAACAACATCCGGTCGCGTGTGACGCAATACATCCATCATCACCCGTTCATCGTTACGATTGCCCTGAATCCAGGTTACACGGCCGTCGAACACCTTCGGTCCCGACCGGTTGATCATCGTTATCCGACACCCCAACTCCAAAAGCGCTTGAACTGCAAACATACCGATAAACCGCGTGCCGCCGATAACTAGAACCTTCATGAATACCTCCTTCTTGCTTCATGACCGCTCTGGCTTCATCTCTCTCTTATCGCATTCGATACCCTTTCGTAAAATCGTTCGCTCTCTTTGACTCAGACGGTAGACGGACGGTTCTAATTACGGTATATTTCCGTGTGATGAAAACGCTGACACCGATCGCTTGGTTCCTTCTGATTATTATCGCGCTGACCGGCCCGACCGGATGCGATGACAGCGATTCAGGCAGTCCAACAGAGCCTGGTGAACCATCACCCGGGCCCTATACGACCCGGACAGCTACAGTAACACGTATCATCGATGGGGATACCATCGTCGTCAATTCCGGTGAAAAAGTACGATACATCGGAATCGACACGCCGGAAACCGGGGATTGTTACTATTCGGAGGCAACGATGCGGAACACCGACCTGGTCGACCACCGCGTAGTAACGCTGGAAGTATGCAATGCTTCGCCCACAGACCAGTACGGCCGTACCCTGGCCCATGTGCATGTGGACGGCATTCTGGTCAATGCGGTGCTGATACGGGAGGGATATGCCCGGGCCATCTCGATTCCACCCTGCACATCTCGATCCGATGACTACCGGCAAATGATGGACGATGCCTTTGCCGATGGTGCTGGAATGTGGTCTGCATGCTACTAATTTTTCTTCGTTAACAAGCAGAACACAGTGATCGGTGCGGAATCATATTGAACGGTTTTTGATCGATCCGTGCAGGTGACGGTTGTGGGCCGGTGATGCGTTATTGCAGATAGCCCAGGTTTTTCAGCATATCCATGAACCCGGGATCTTCCGGCGGGGCTGTTTCTGTTTGCATGCTGGAAGAATTCAGCGAAGCATACTCCAGTGCGAGAGCCATCATTGGCTGGAGGAAGTCCGGTAATGATTTATCTGAGGACATGAAACCGGTTCCTTCCGGATCTTCGGTGGATGTCAAGGTCCACTCGCCGGAACTGGGATTCAGAGTCAAAATCCCGGCTGGTCCCACGATCCCGACGAGGGAATCGATCGTACTGATACTGCATGGGATCAATCGATCTGGATCGCTCAGATCGCGAATATCCCGGCCGCGGAATCGATCGGGCGGAGAAAGGCCGAGTGCGCCGAGAATGGTCGGGGAGACATCCACCGATTGGATTCGCTGGCTGCTGACAACAGGCTGCCGACTGGTTCGGTCAGCAACCGGGCGCGGATCATGGATCAACATCGGAACATGGAGTTCTTCACGAAGGAGAGAGTATCCGTGACCAAAATAATCCGCCGAATCGTACAAGCATTCTCCATGATCCGACGTGATCATGATAAAAGGGTGATCACGGGTCTGATAGGTTAAAAACCGCAGCAAGGGATCGACAAGACCGTCGGTCCAAACGATTTCATTTGCGTACAAACGGCGGCTGACATTCTGGTCTTCATCCGAAAACGCATGCCCCTTAACACGCCACAGAGAGCTGAGCCGGTAAATCACATCATCGGTTGACTCGTTTGAAACGAGGGGATCCAAATAGCGGTAAGGCGCTCGGGGAGCGTACGGTGCATGGGGTTCGAACAGGTGAAGCCAGAGAAAATACTTCTCCCCCCTCTGATCGCGCTCCCGCACCCAGGTAATCACTCGCTCAATCCGTTCCTCTTCGATCATGATGTTTCGACTCTTCGCCTCCATTAACACCCTCGGATTGGGAATACGCTTCGTATTTGGAACGGTTTTCCGATCGTTTAAATCCATTTTGTCATACATATCGAATCCCACGTGAGTCCCGCGGGGGAATGAAAGAATCGCCTGGGGAAATCCCGCCGTACGAAACCCCAAATCCCGTAGCATCTCCGGCAAACGCACATATCCGTCCGGCACATAGTCAAAGTTTGTCCGGACATTCATTTCAACCGGAAACCGGGACGTAAACATCGCTGAATGAGCAGGGAGCGTCAGGGGAAGATTCGAATAGGCTTCGCTGAATACGGTTGACCGTTGGGATAGTCGATCCAAAACCGGTGACCGGATCCGGGGATGACCTGAAAAACCAAGAGAATCGGCTCTCAATGTATCAATGGTTATCAGAACCGCTGACTGTAACGGGTAAAGATCGGATGCATTTTCCAACCGGTTCGGACCCCGGAATAATGCAATAACCGCCGCCAGAACGGCGAACCCGGCCAGAACGGCGAACCCGATCCATCTGATGTGTTTGACTTGCCGCTTCATCACATGGAGTCTACCTGATTCCGAACAGGTCAAACAAGGCACCCCAACGCGTTGCAATGAAGCAGCCATGTACCGTATGGTTCATTGGGGGAAGGGGATAAAGTATGAAAAAGTCCATGAGTACAGCTTTTACCAGCGTGATTCTGGAATGGTGTGTTGTGCTCGTACTAAGCATAAACAGCAGCTCTGCAATGGATTTTTTCGATGTTCGTCCACCGGACAGCACAATCACAGCGCAATTCGGAAATTCAAGTATTGCCTGGCGACCTCAGGGCGATTATGCCCTGCTGGTCTCCACCCGAATCTACTATCCGGAATGCGTCGGCATCCATCGGTTTGACTTTGGAACCAACGCCTTGACCTATCAGGATTATATCTATCCCCAATACCACTTCGAACGGGTGGGATTCCATGCGGACGGTTCATTTGCTTTGATTACCGGTGGAGAGCATTTATATCGATATGACCACAGCGAAAACGGTTTTGGTTCTGTTACTGAAATTGTGGACATTGAGAACCCGGGAGGATGCGTCATCACCTTTTTCGATGTCCTCCGACATCCGGTATCTCCATCTGAACCCATGTATATCCTGGCGAATCTGGCATGCGGTTCAAGCCATCACGTCAACGTTCTCCGGTACGATCCGTCGAGTTCCCCACAAGTATATGTCGATGTAAGCGGCGGTATCGGTCCATCGGATAGCTCTGCTTTTGAACCGTGGACCGGTGCCTGGCAGGCGGATGGAGACTACATGGTATGGGGTAACCGCACCAATAATGGATGGTTGGGAGGCATTTTCGTCTGGGATCCGGATCATTCGACGTTCCCGCCAAACAGCGTCACCAATCAGATGGCCTTTTTCAGTGACAGCACGTTGACGAATATTTCCACCATCTGCATGAGTCCATTTCCGGGAAAGCGGTACGCAATGGTGAAGGGAACCGGTCGCGTCGTGCGATTCACTGAGTTCCCGACAACGATGGTATCCGATTATCCTGCCGGGTATCACACATCGATCAGCACGGGTGACAGCGGGTTTGACGCCGCGGGCCAAACATGTCTTGTTGTCGAACGGCAGGGATATTATCCCCATCGGGTGATGCTGTTTGATGCGGACGGCGATTTGTTCACGATTGAACAGGAAGTAGCGGGAGCTGGATTTACGAATTACGGTGAGCCGATCACTGCTGTTGAATGGCATCCATTCGAACCGATGGGTCTGATGGCCGGCCGTAACCGGTGGATATTCCGGTTTGCCGGTGATCCGGTGCCGTCTCCGGTCACACCGACTCCAACGTTGACTTCGACGCCCACACAGGAACCCACCGCCACACCGGTACCGGTCGTTCCAGCGATCGGCCTGTCGGGGCTGATTCTGTTGGAGTTGGTCTTGGGATTGTTTATTTCTATCCCCATCAGAAATAAGCGTCCCAACTGATGTGGAGACCGAAATCCGGCGTGTTATCCATATTGAACAGGTTTTCGGTAAATCCGAAGCTGAATACACCTTGGGGTGTATGCCATTTGATGCCGATGGTCAGTTGAAAATCGAAATCGGTAAATTCAGATTTCACGAGTTCCCGGAGCGGGTGTTCGGCATACATGGCCTGCGCAAAAAACTCGCCTGGCCGCCATCGTTTGAACCGGTACAGCCAACTGAGGTTCACCGATGGCATCAAGGGTCTGTTGTAACTGGCATCGTCCCGGTCTTCCGCGATGATTTTTCCAGGGTACACCAGGGCGGCATTCAACACAAAGGTATGGCGGTTCCAGCGGCGCTGCAGGGCAGTGAAGACACCGAAATCCCACCGTTCGGTGGAAATCAGGTTATCGCTTCCATTGATCGGAGGTTTCACTCCCACCGCCATGCTCGCCGACCATGGAGAATCGTGCCATGGAAAAGCGAATCGGAAAAAAATCTGCGGATCAAGCAGACCATTTGAATCGGGTTCGTCGAGACAGGACGTGAACAGGTCGCCGTTCGCGCCGAAAACATACTGAAACTGATCATCCGGAACGTACTGACGGCCCTGTTGTCCGATCCCGCAAGTGTCATGGAAGCCATAAATCAGGTCGTCCATGTAGCCGCCGGTGTAATCAGCGGCTGAAAGCCGCAATGCGACATCGATCGTATCGGTGACCCCGTAAACGAGGAAGACATTGGCAAAATGGATTTCTCCATCGATATAAAAACCCTGTCCTTCCGGCAAATGGACGATGTAATCGACATCTTCCGGAGTCAACGCTCGAGGGACATCCCCGCGGGTTGCCGCCAGATACGATTCCACTTCCGGACTGACCTGGAAGTAGTTAACGGCGGAAACCTGCACCATGACAGCGAGACGCCCCCGGGTCATCGGTAACGCCGTATGGGGCACCGCACTCAGCACGAGAAATCCGGGCATGGTGAAATTCGTGATGGTCATCGGAACGCCGTAGCTGCTTTCGTTCATTGCAAACGACGAATCACTGAAATCCGCTGCTGCGACTCCATCTGCAAACAAACCGATCATTGCGGCGAACAGACCCCCGAAAAACCATCCCATGCGACAAGTTCCAACCATCCTCACACAATCCCTCCTACCCGAACCGGTTTTATCTATGGATAGAATACCGATTTATGAGACAGATTCCAGCACCGATTGAACCAAATTCAATGCCCCATCGCTATTCTCAGGGGTAAACGCGATTTGACTGTGATTATTGTAACCTTCACCCTGGTGGTAGCGTCGAAGGAGCGATTTTTTTTTTGAAATGAGGTGATGAATGAATCAGGCGTACGATGTTGTAGTGGTTGGAGGCGGCCCGGCGGGAATTCAGGCAGCCCGGATGATCAAGATGAAGCAGCCCGCCTGGCGGGTGGCGATGTTCCGGCCGGAACGGGCATCAATGGTATATTGTGCGATTCCGTATGCACTGGAAGGAATTGTTCACAAAGACAAGGTGTTAAAAAGTGATCGCCTCGTCACCGATGTAGGCATCGAATTGCTTCGCGAGCGTATCGTCCGGATCGATACGACCGACCGATGGGTCGAATCAGAAACCGGGGACATCTACAGCTTTAACAAGCTTTTGTATGTACCCGGATCCCGAAGCATGCTTCCCCCGGTTCCGGGGGCTGATCTGGACGGTATTTTTACCGTAAAAACCGAAGCGGATATGGAATCGATCCTATCGCGGCTTGAATCGGGTGCCCGTCGTGCCGTGGTCATCGGCGCCGGTGCCATCGGCCTGGAACAGGCCCAAGCATTGCGCAGCCGGGGACTGGAAGTGCACCTGGTGGATTTGGCGGATCGCATTCTACCTCACATGGCCGATGAAGACATGACCACTCCGTTGAAAGAAGAACTGACCCGCATGGGAATCCAACTGCACCTGTCCACCCGGGTTTCGGCTTTTTCGGGATCGGGGGCTGTTTCAGTCGTGGTGTTGGATTCCGGCGTTTCTCTTCCTGTCACACCGGGTATCGATCTGGTTGTTGTTTCCGTTGGAATGGTACCGGTGACCGACCTGCTTGATGGTCAGGTCGAAACGACCCGCGATGGCATTCGCGTGGATGCAGGCATGCGAACATCCATTCCGTATATCTTCGCCGCCGGAGATGTCGTCCAGGGATGGTCGGGCATCGACGGCAAACCGCTGGGCGGTCGTCTGGCCACCAATGCCGTTCCGATGGCTAAGGTTGCAGCGATCAATATTCTCGGGGGTCATGCAGAGTATGCCGGTTTTTTCAACGGCGTTGCCACTGTCATCGGCGAGATGCGGATCGGCGGTACAGGATTCACTGAACGATTCGCCGAGAGCCGGGGAATCGCTGTGATCATTGGAATGGGAGAAACAACCAGCCGTTTTCCGATGATGCCGGGAGCCCGGCCGGTGCGCGTCAAACTCGTAGCCGAAAAAGCGACGGGCCGCATCATTGGTGGGCAGGTGACGGGGTACGAAGCAGTTGCCGAGCGGATTGACGTCATCACGCTGGCGATCCAACAGAAGATGACGGCTGACCAAATGACTCGATGGAGTTATTCGGCGCAACCCTGGCAAACGTTTTTTCCGGCAAGCAATGCGATCCTACAAGCTGCCTCCGACATCACCGATAAACTGAATTCGGTAAAATAACCCATGCGGGATCCTGGGTCGGTATCCGGGCTACCGGGTGGAATGACCGCTGAGCCCGGGAAGGAGCAGATCGCGGGTTATCTCAGATAACTCGGTGAATCGATACGGTTTTTCTATAATCACATCCAGTTCGGAGATATCGGATTCGGGATGGGTGGACTGGATGCCGTGATGGATGCCATGAAGCGTATTCACCGTTTCAGCCGACTCTCCTGAAACAGGCCGGGACGTTCGAACCAGTACTATGGGTATCCGGGTATTCACCTCCCGGATATGCATGATGAGCCGCCGACTTCCCGAACCGGGTAATCCCTGGTCGATCAGGATCATGCGCAACGTATCCTGATACGTCGTCAACCGTGTGACCGCTTCCGGCCCTGAAGAAACCGGCAGAACAGCGAAACCCAGTTCCTTCAAAATCATCGTCCCGGCAGCCCGTTCAATGGGATCGGGTTCAACCAATAAAATCAAACCACCATCTCCGGATTTCCGGAATGGTCCGGTGCTCGCTTCCTGCGGATTCGTCTCGGCCACAGGCGGAAACATTACCATGACCTGCGTACCCTTCCCTGCCTGCGACACCACAGCAATCCATCCCTCGTTCGCCCGGACAATACCCTGCACCGTGGATAAACCGAGGCCGCGACCGGTGAACCGGGTCGAGTAAAACGGATCGAACATTTTATCCATTACTTCCATCGGCATTCCCTGACCGGTATCCGCGATGAGGAGAAAAACGGCTTCTTTCAGCTTTTCCCGGTCGCCCTCGACAAGATTCATTGTTGGAATGGTATCAGGGTCCACACATCCGGTTTCAATGATGATTCGTCCCGGAAGACCCTCGAAGCTTTCCCAGGCATTTGTCACCAGATTGATGATAATCTGTTTCAATGCTGAAGCATTGATCAATATACCCGGCAGATCGTGAGCGAGGTTTTTCTCCAGAACCACATTCGACGGAATCACAGGAAGAACCAGGGGTATCACGGCATGAATTGCCTCGGTCAGATTGCACAATTCCGGCTTCGACACTTCTTGCCCGATGTATGTCAGCATCAGTTTCCCCAATTCCGTTGCCTGATGAGCTGTTTCTTCCGCCATCCGGATTTTATCCAGAGGATCGCGATCGGTCTGGATCATCATTTTCGCCAGCTCCAGATTCCCAATGACGCCCATTAAAAGATTGTTGAACCGGTGAGCGATCGCACCTGCCATCCGGCCTAAGCTCTCGACCTTCCGTACCTGTTGCACGTGCCGTTCGAGTTTTAACCGTTTCTCTTCTTCCTTCCGAAGATGGCTCAGATCATGGCTGATGCAGAAAAATGCCGGTGTTCCGAGCCATTCTCCCGCAACCACGCGGGTTTCGGTGGGAAACAGGGTTCCATCTCGAGATGTAATATGAAAGGGGAGAACCGTATGGAGTTGTTCGGTGCACCGGGTTAGGGCAGATAGAATATTGGTTTCGGGGTCCGATCCATAGATGGAATCAATTCGGATGTCGCTGAAGCATGCGGGATGATACCCGAGTTTCGTCCGGGCAGCGGCATTTGTGTGGATTATATGTCCCTCTGGAGTAAAAATGAAAAGAAAGTCCTCGATAGAGTTCAGTAGATTATCGAGGTTTTCCCGATCCCGTCGGATCTGTTGGTCGCTCAGGGCTTTGGCAATAGATGGACCGAGTCGGGAGGCCATAGCTTCCAGAGCGATGCGCGCATCGATGGGAATCAGTTTTTTATGATGAGAAGACAAATTGAGACAGGCAATGATTTCGTTCCCATATCGAATCGGAATGACTCCGATCGCTTTCAATCCTTCATTCTTGACATCCGGATCCGCGACATTGTTTCCCATGTCATACGTACCGTAAATCGGAGTTCCTTTATCCAGCAACGAATACCGGGGACAGCCTTTATCAATTTCCGATACCGCTCGAACAAAGCCTTCCGACAGCCCCACGTGCTTCACCAGCCGAAGTTTCTGGTTCGATGTGTCTGTCAGATAGATCCCTCCGCAATCCATTCCGGAAATTTGCAGGGCATGATCCAGGCAGAGTTGAAGCGATTCATCGAGATTGGCCGCGGTACTCAGGTGAATGCCAATGTCCCGCTCCATACGGATGATGGAAGCAGCCTGTTTCTTTTGCAGTGTATGCAGGATCAATTCGCCGTAAAATTTCAGAAGGAATTGTATTTCATCATCCCAAGCTTGCGCACTCCGCATGGATTCCAAACCGATCATTCCATTCAGCGCACCATATTCGCGGATTGGCAGGTACAAAGCTGACCGGATCTGTCGATCGGAATAATACCGGTGAACAGCAGCTGTTTCCGGAATATCCTCCGGCCACGAGAAAGACACCCGGTCAACGCTCTCCAATTCCCCCCACAGATGCGGTGGAACAGTGGACTTATTATCTTCTGGCAGCCCATGACCGGACTGACGCCATTCGAACAACTGGAACAACTCGGGATCAGAATCTCCTGACCGGAGAAAAAAGATCCGGTCGACACCCATGAATATGCCGATCTGCTGAAGACTGTCCTGAATGGCCGTTTCAAGTTTTTCCGGTGTATACTGCACGAACGTGGACGACACTTCACTGATCAAATGCTCGAACTCCGCACGGAACGCCATTGAAAACTCCAGCATTCGCTGCCGCGTAATATCCATGGCGGAACAGACCAGGAAAGTAACAGCTTCTTCAGGATCCAGCCATGGCGTTACTGTGATATCCAGCAGCCGTCGCTCGCCGATGCTGTTTGTCATCATCTTTTCGCTATAGACGGTTTTCCGCGTTGCATAGACATCTCGTATCAATTCCCCGATGGTGGCCGCATCGGTGGAATTCAAGACATCCTTCATCTTTTTTCCTGTGACGTCCGCGGAAGCAATTCCAATGAAATCCGCGTGAGCTTTGTTGATGCGCCCATACGTATCGGTATCCTGCAGATACCAGACTTGTGTCGCGATATTTTCCAGGAGAATTTCCTGCTCTTCGTTTTTTTTCTTCAAAACCAATTCCAGGTTTTTCCGTTCGGTAATATCCCGACCGTCCGACAGGATTTCCATAATCCGGCCATCTGGATCGAATAAGGGCTGACTGGTCCACAGGAACCAGGTTTCCGTCTCGTTCATGGCCATAAAAGGAAATTCATGCACTTCGGTTCGCCGATTCCTCATTATTCGTTGTCTGATCCACATAAACGAGTCATGGTATTTCCTCGGAATACAATCGAATAGGGACATTCCGACGATTTCACGGCGGGATTTTCCGGCACTACGGCAGAAAGCGGGGTTTACAAACGTCAGGATTCCATCGGGCATCCATTTGCAGATCAGATCTTCCTGCTGATCCACAACCTGTTGATATAACCTGGACCGGGATTCCAGTTCTTTTCTGTCCAATCCCGCTTGTACGACCATTTGTTTCATCAGGATGGATGTTATACCCCGTTCCAGAGTGCGAACGAGTTCATCGGGTCGGCAGTTCAGCGGGATATCCGCATGAGATTGTCCGGTACCGTTCAGAGCGACATCGGAGGATTGTGTGGATTCGGATGTCGAGTTGCGCATGATAATGATGATGGGATGAGGATACCGGGACGTCACCTGTTGAATAACTTCGGACCCGATTGAGGTGTTTGCGGGAGGAATGATGAGGAAGCATGTGATTGCATCGGGGCTGGGTATAGGTGGTTGTATGCCAGGGCCCGTCATTTGCAGATGGAAACCCGCGAAGCGGAGTGCGTTCTGATGGTTTTCGGGTAATTGATTATCCGGATCGAAGATGATGAGGGTACGAAGAGGGGGGCCCGGTGGATGATCGATGAGGTGCCGGGCTCGCTGAACGATGACGGCCGGCTGGACTGGAGATGCAATCAGGCTATCTGGATGCAGAGATAGACCTTCGCTTAAAGCCATTGTATCGAACAGATTATCATGGACAATCAGGCACGCGATGGTCACCGATTCGGACTGAAACGACGGAATTGTCTGAATGGCATCCCATGTTTCGAAACTGGGTTCGGGATGGATGCAGAGGATCAATCGGGGCGGGCATGTCGGATCGACGCAGGACAGGGCGAACGAGAGATCGTCGAAACAATGGACGGTGAATCCGTCTGTTTTCAGAGCATCCAGAATCAGTGTACTGGATTGTGCGGGAGAACTGATGAAGAAAACCAAAGGGTGTAATGCCATGAATGCCTCTCGAATCGTTTACTCCGGATCATATTGTACGGTTTCTATCCGGGGTTCACAAATTGACCCGGTGCATGCCGCGGTGTTTTTTTTTCAGATATTGACCTTGTTGGCTCTGGTCGATACACTTTAAGTCCTTCGGCGGTTCACTCCATCGAGTGAGCGGATTTTTATTTCTTGAAAGGAGATATTCATGATCGACCAAATTTATCAAAGTGTTGTCGCTCGAGATCCCCTGCAGCCCGAATTTCACCAGGCCGTCAGAGAAGTATTCGATTCTTTGGCCGTCGTTTTAGAAAAACGGCCGAAATACAGGAAATTTAAAATACTCGAACGAATCGCCGAACCGGAACGAACGATTATGTTTCGGGTTCCATGGGAAGATGACGGCGGTGAAATCCGCATCAACCGGGGATTCCGGATTGAGATGAACAGCGCAATCGGACC
>JAFGMN010000065.1 GCA_016927515.1 candidate division CSSED10-310 bacterium
CCGGTAAACCGGACGTGTTGCCCGGGTTTGACACCTGCCAGCTCCCCCAACACCATGATCCGCTTGTTGGCCGGACCGGCTTTGACGGATAAAATTGTGAACCCCGTTTCCGGATGCAAAAACACGACCCGGTGAACCAGAGCTTCAAGGGTGTCGTTTTCGTGGGTCATTTCATCGATACATACCGGAGGCACCTTATTCGGAGCCGGGTCAAAACTGGAGCCTTTTCAGAGCCAGGAGCAATTCACCCATGTCCTGGAACCGATCCCCGGGCATGCGTTTCATCGCCGTCAGAATCACATGTTCCAGTGCTGGAGGAAAACTCGGATTCAATGTTGATGGCGGCCGGACATTGCCTTCCAGATGAAGCTGTATTTTTTCCATCAGCGTTTTTCCTTCGAACGGAAGAACGCCGGTGTAGGCCTCGTACATGACGACACCGAGGGAATAGACGTCGATCCGGGGATCGGCCAGGTTGCATTCGGGCTGTGCGGTTTCAGGCGCCATATAATCGGGCGTTCCGATCGACAGTTCCGACGTGTTTTTCAGCATGGCGCCGGCGGCAGATGCAATGCCGAAATCGGCGACCTTGACGAGACCCTCCCGGGTGATCATGATATTTTGCGGTTTGACATCCCGGTGAACGATGCCCAGCTGATGTGCGGCCCGCAAAGCATGGGTTACCTGAATCATGATATCGTTCAATGCACCGTATCCCAGTCCCCAATTGTCGTAGATATACTGGTTGAGATCCGTCCCGTAGACAAACTCCATCGTAATGTAATGCACGCCGCCGCTCTGTCCGACATCGTGGACCCGGACCACGTTGCGGTGGGCCACTTTCCGGGACAACTTGACCTCGCGAAGAAACGACTCGAGGAGTTCCTCGGCGAGTTCTGGGTTCAGAATGAGGATTTTCATGGCGACTTCTTCCTGGAGCCGCCGGTCGTGGGCGCGAAAAACAGCGCCTTGCCCGCCTTTTCCAACGCGTTCGAGGATTTCGTATCGGTCATCGAGTACGTCGCCGACCTTGAGTGCCCGGGGATCCAGGGCGTGTTTCGGAGCCGGTGGACGGTGCTCCAGGATCGCTTCGACACGCTTGACCACGGTTTTCGGCGGCGCCAGATGCTTGATCAGAAAATCCACAGCTCCAAGCTGCATCGCGGCACTCTTCAGTTCCATATCGTCTTTGGGGGAAATGACAAGCATCGGGATATTGGCTTTGACGGCTTTCGGCCCCCGAATCCGTTCCATGATGCGGATCCCATTCCCGCGCGAGTTGATTGGGTTGACCAGGACGAGATCGGGAGTCGTTTTCTGGAGTTGTGTCTCGCATTCCTCCAGGTTTCCGGCCAGATAGATGTTGAAACTTCTGCCCATCAGGAGATTTTGATAAATCTTCTGAAACATCTTATTTTCTTCTATTATCAGTATCGAACGCATGGGTCACATAATCCTCGATAAAGGAAACAGCTATCGAAAACCAAGGGGTGATTGTATCGCCGCGGGCCATGTGATGTCAAAACAGAGGCATCTGATCATCCAGTCTGGTATAATGTTCCGGTCGATGAAAGTAAAACGAGCCGTCGACATATGCAAGGAGGTTCTTCATGGTTGATGGAAGTGTAGATATACAGATGGATAATCCGGGTGGACCACCGGTCGTGATTCGCTCGAGAACCTCGCAGGATCATGCATTAATCACGCGTATGTATGAAGAAATCCTGGCCGATGAAGTGGATTTTTTCATCGTGAACGTTCGGGATTCTCTGGAGATTGCCCGGTGGTTCGAACCGAATGAGTTTGTGCAGACCATCGCACTGGTGGCGGAAGTGAACAGGGAAATCGTGGGGGAAGCGGTGTTGATGCGGCAGAAAAACCCCCGGTTATCCCATGTCGGGAACATTCGGTTTTACATCCGTCCGGAATGGCGAAAGGCCGGTCTGGGAGCGACATTGGTTTCTTCCTTGTTCACCCAGGCAACGCGTATCGGAATCGAAAAGATATGTATCGATCTTCCAGACCCTGCGGCCCGCAAGTTCGATTCGATGCTGACCCGAAACGGCTTCTCACGGGAAGCGGTTCTTCACAATCATTTTCGTTCCGGATCAGGCGAAAAAATGGACATCGTTATCTATGGCCGCGATCTCGAAGAACTTTGGCATCGGATCTCGGACTGGGTATCCAATTACGGCCGTGCGATGGAGTATTAGAATTCGCAGTTCCCGGGCGTGCGCGGGAACGGGATCACATCCCGGATGTTGGCCATTCCAGTCAGGTATTGCAGCAATCGTTCGAACCCGAGGCCGAAACCGGCGTGCGGAGCTGTTCCAAACCGGCGTGTATCGATATACCACCAGTATACCGCTTCATCGAGTCCCTTCGACCGGATCATCTCCTTCAATACATCCAGCCGCTCCTCGCGCTGGCTTCCCCCAATGATCTCACCAATCCGGGGAACCAGAAGATCCATCGCGCCCACCGTGCGCCCATCATCGCTCCGGCGCATATAAAACGCCTTGATCTCCAACGGATAATCCCGGACAAACGTGGGCTTCCGGATCAACTCCTCCGTCAAATACCGCTCGTGCTCGGTCTGCAGATCCATCCCCCACGACACCGGAAATTCAAATGCTTTTCCCGACTCCTTCAACAATCGCACGGCATTGGTATATGTCAACACTTCGAAATCATGCCGGTCAATGGCATCCAACCGGTCCATCAGCGTCGGATCAATCCGCTCCGCAAAAAACGCCAAATCCTCCGAACAACGGTCCCGCACCCGCGCCGTTACCTGCTTGATAAACCGCTGGGCCAGGGCAATGTTGTCATCCAAATCATAAAACGCCATCTCCGGCTCGATCATCCAGAACTCCGCCGCATGCCTCGGCGTATTGCTGTTTTCCGCCCGAAACGTCGGACCAAACGTGTAAATCTCGGACAGTGCCATCGCAAACAACTCGCCTTCCAACTGGCCACTCACCGTCAAACCTGCATGGGTCCGGAAAAAATCCTGCGAAAAATCCACCCCCATCGCACCGGACGCACTCCGCGTCATCGGTATCGATTCCAGCGGCATTGTCGTCACATGAAACATCTCTCCGGCTCCCTCACAATCAGACCCCGTGATGATCGGGGTGTGAATGTAATAAAACCCGTTCTCCTGGAAAAACTCGTGAATGGCGTACGCCGCAGCGTTCCGCACACGGAATACCGCTCCGAAACTGTTGGTTCGCATCCGGAGATGGGCGATCGATCGCAAAAATTCGAAGCTGTGTTTCTTTTTCTGAAGCGGATAATCCTCGTCACAGTCTCCAAAAATATCCACGGCCATCGCTTGAATTTCGTATTTCTGTCCTTGCCCCGGCGACTCGGCCAGGCGACCGCGCACGCGGACACTGGATCCAATGGCAAGCTTTTTCAACTCCTCGAACCCGGTCAACGATTCGTCGGCAACCGCCTGGATACCGGCAAGGCAGGAACCGTCGTTTATATTGAAAAAAATAATCCCTTTGCTGATGCGTTTTTGGCGGATCCAACCGCAAATACAAACGGCGTCCCGAGCAGTGGCGGACGCCAGAAGGGCTTTGATTTTCTCACCTCGCTCCATGGAAATCCTCCTGTCACATCATTCCGTCCCATCAATGGCGATCGTTCCCATTCTATACTTGAACCGGGGATAAAAGTCGATCACCCCCTTGGTATTGATAGATTCAACCGGCCGTTTAGATAAAACCGATGTATCCAGCCGCCCCGAGCCGATTCGTTCCTACTTATGAATGGGCCGGCCCAGCGCGTCTTCCGCAGCCTCCATCACCGCTTCACTGAGTGTCGGATGCGCGTGCACCGTATGCACAATATCAGTGGCCGTGGCACCCACCGTCAGCGCCAACCCCAGCTCCGCAATCAGCTCGCTGGCCATGGCATGAAGAATATGTGCTCCAACAAACCGGTTGCGATCCGCCCGATCAAAAACCAGTTTGACGATGCCTTCGGATTCATTCATTGCGATGGACCGCCCATTGGCGCGAAAAGGGAATGTACCGGTGATGGCATCGATTCCGCGGATCCGGGCCGCGGCTTCAGTCAGCCCAACCGACGCGACCTGCGGATTGCAGTAGGTACAACCCGGAATATGGTCCATCCGGACCGGCACCGGGTTCAGGCCGGCGATGAAATCGATACAGGCCAGCGCTTGAGCCGATGCTTTATGAGCGAGAAAGGGAGGGCCGGTCACATCGCCGATGGCGAAGATTCCCGGCGTCGTCGTTCGGCCGAAAGCGTCGACAGGGATGAACCCGCCGTTGGGGTTGATGCCGGCGGCTTCCAGGCCGAGGTTTTCCGTATTGGGTTTGATTCCGATGGCCACGATAACCGCATCGGCCGTCACCGCCTGTTCACCCCGGGACGCGGTCGCCACCACAGTAACCCCTTCGCCGGATATATCAACACCCGTTACACGGGTCCCAGTCAAAATGGTCATTTTCTGCCGACGCAGACTGCGGTTAA
>JAFGMN010000066.1 GCA_016927515.1 candidate division CSSED10-310 bacterium
GAGAACTTTCCAGTTGATATCGCGCTGCTGGACGACGGAACGAACGGCGATGCGGTGGCGGGAGACAGCCGGTACTCGCGATTGTTGACATTTTACCCGTTCCAGTTGCCGGAATACCGGTATGAGATGAATGTTGTGGCGATCGATTCGGACGGCGATGTCAGTGCGCGGATGCCGTATGTCATATCCGTGGAAAGCGCGGGTGGGAGTAATACAGGGTCGGGACCCGTTCTCAGCGGGCGTTACGTCTGGTATGAGCCGGTTGTTCCCGGGGAGGCGATGGATGGATTTCTGTGGATTCTGGTCCGGGTCGAGCATCCTCTCGGAAACGAGCGCATTGCGGATGTGATTCTTCGGTTGGATGGAGCGGATACGGGGATACGGCTCACGGATGACGGCGACATCGGTGATCTGGCGTGCGAAGACGGGTTGTACGGTGCGTTTATCACCTACAACGGGCAGGTGATACCCGAACCGATTTCTCTGATCTTCGATGTTGTGGCGGTGGATGTGAATGGTCTCGAATCCCGGGCGTGGCCTGTGGCCTGGAAAACGATGTCTTACATGGATTGATCGCGAGACAATACCAAACGGCATACCGTTTCGGTATGCCGTTGATAGTTCTTTCCCAAATTAAACGGTTTTGGTAACCGTCTCGTCTATTGACCGTACATGTCGATGATTTCTTTTTTACTTTTTCCGAGGATATTGAATTTTTTCCCGACCGTGATGAAGGCGTCCAGTGCCTTGTCCAGGTGATGGATATCATGGCCCGCGGAAATCTGGGTCCGAATACGTGCCTGGCCTTTGGGGACAACCGGAAAGAAGAAACCGATGGCGTAAATGCCGAGATTGAACAGCTCGCGTGAGAAATCCTGGGCCAGCTTGGCGTTGAACAGCATGACCGGAACAATCGGCGTATCACCTTCTTTTAGAACGAAGCCGGCGTCCGTCAACCCCTTCCGCCAGTATTCGGTGTTCGTTTCCAGTTTATCACGCCGTTCCGTGCTGGCGCTGAGAATCTCCAGTACTTTCAAAACGCCGGTGACGACAACGGGCGCGATCGTATTGGAAAACAGGTAGGGACGGGCTTTCTGCCGGCACATTTCCACGATTTCACTTCGACCCGAAACGCATCCCCCGGAAGCGCCGCCAAGGGCTTTTCCGAACGTGGTCGTGATGATATCGACCCGGCCCATGATCCCGCATTTTTCGTGGGTTCCCCGGCCGGTTTTGCCGATGAAACCAGAGGAATGGGAGTCGTCCACGAACAGCATGGCATCGTATGTGTCGCAGAGATCGGCCATTTCATCCAGTTTGGCCGTATCGCCGTCCATGGAAAACACGCCGTCGGTGATAACGACTTTCAAGCGCTTGTCGGCGTGCAATTGGAGTTTCTCTTCCAGATGCTCCATATTCGAGTGCTTGAACGTATCGTGCATGGCGCTGCACAGGCGGATCCCATCGATGATCGATGCATGGACCAGCCGGTCGGAAATCATGACGTCTTCGTTGGTCAGGATGGCTTCGAATACGCCGCAGTTGGCATCCATGCAGGACGGAAACAGAATCGTGTCTTCGGTCCCGAGAAACTCGGTGACTTTCCGCTCCAACTCCTTGTGAATGTCCTGCGTGCCGCATATGAACCGCACCGAAGACATGCCATATCCCCGCTGATCGAGACCGGCGTGAACCGCTTTGATGACTTCGGGATGGCTGGACATGCCCAGGTAATTGTTAGCGCACATGTTGATCGCCGGCTTGACGGTCGCGCCTGCCGGAAACTCGACTTCGATATCCGCTGCCTGGGTGGAATGAATGAACCGTTCCTGCTTGAACAGGCCGGCCGATTCAATTTCTTTCAACTGAGCCTGGTACAGGCCCCGAATCGAATTGCTGTATCCCATGACTGTCTCCTGATTGACGGATCGTTTACAGGAATTTTTTGATGAGGACGACGATTTTATTCACGGAATCAAACGCTTCGGGCGTCGCTTCGTCATCGGGAATCGAGATGCTGTACTTGTTTTCGAGGAATCGCTTGAGCGATACCATCGAGAAGGAATCGACAAGTCCGCCCGAAATCAACGGCGTATCGAAATCCATCTCCTCCGCTTCTTCCTCATCCTCGACATATTCGTTGATGACGTACTTCAAAACGATGTCTTTCAGTTCTTTGTCGTTTGCCATAATGCACGCTCCTTAAATGATGTGTCCTGGCGATCGATCCACCGATCAATCGTCGTTTTCCAGCGTCGATGTGTCCCCAATCTCCTCACCCCATTCCTGGGCATGAAGAATCCGCCGCATAATTTTACCGCTTCGGGTCTTCGGAAGTCCATCCACGAACTCCGTTTCCTGCGGCATGGCCAGCGGCGACAGCTTTTTCCGGATGAAATTCATGATCTCCAACTCCAGGTCTTTCGAGGGTTGATAGCCAGATTTCAGCGTCACAAAGGCTTTGACGACTTCCATGTTCACCTCATCCGGCTTGCTGACCACCGCCGATTCCGCCACCGCCGGATGCTCCAGCAGGGCGGACTCGACTTCGAATGGACTGACCAGATGGCCGCCGGTATTGATCACATCATCGTCACGGCCGACAAACCACCAGTATCCGTCCGCATCGGTCCGCGCGCGATCGCCGGACAGATACCAACCGTTCTTGAACTTGGCACGATAGGTCGCTTCGTTGTTCCAATACGTTCTCATCATGGAGGGCCATCCGGGTTTAAAACCGATCAGCCCGATCTGCCCGGGTTCCGACATCGGTTCGAACGTGTTGATATTGAGAACCGCTGCGGTGATACCCGGGAACGGTTTCCCCATCGAGCCCGGCTTGATGGGCATGGTCGGATAGTTGGTAATCATCATGCTGCCGGTTTCTGTCTGCCAGAACGTGTCATGGAACGGCAGTCCAAACACCTTCTGACCCCAGATGACGGCTTCCGCGTTCAAGGGCTCGCCGACACTGGCCAGATGACGCAGGCTGGACAGATCGTATTTTTTCACGACGGCGTCACCGGCTTTCATTAACGACCGGATGGCGGTGGGTGCGGAGTACCAGACCGTGATCCGGTGCCGTTCAATGAACTGGTACCAGGCGTCGGCAGAAAAGCCGATGTCCATGACGCACTGCGTGACGCCCATGCTGAACGGACCGATGATGCCGTAGGATGTTCCCGTGACCCACCCCGGATCCGCGGTACACCAGTATATGTCGTCATCGTGCAAATCCAGCACCCATTTCGTTGTCAGGTATTGGGATATCAGGGAGTAATGAACGTGTTTGACGCCTTTGGGCTGGCCGGTCGTGCCGGATGTGTAGTGCAGAACCGATGGGCTTTCGGCATGGGTGGGATGAATATCCAGGGATTCCACCGCGGGAGCGCTGTCCATATCGAATGCCGTTTCCCGTTCTTTCAGTTCTTTGCGGCCGTCGTGATCGACGATGATGATGTGTTTCAATGATGGCAGGCGATCGATGATTTTCCTGATTTTCGGCACATGTTTCCGCTGCGTGATGATCGCAGATGTCTGGGCGTTGTCCAGACGTACGAACAGTGATTCATCGCCAAAAGCGGAAAACAGAGGCTGTGCGATCGCACCGATCTTCAACACACCGAGGAATCCGATATATAATTCGGGGATTTTATCCATAAATAGGCAGACCCGGTCTTCCGCTCGGATTCCCAGTGACCGGAGATGGTGCCCGACGACATTGCTGCGAATCCGCAGATCGGTATAGGTATATTCTTTGCGTTTGTCCCCGAGGCCTTCCCAGATCAGGGCGGTCCTGTTCCCTTTTCCCTGCAAGCAGATGCGGTCGGAACAGTGCCAGCCGATATTGAACGGGCGGCCTTCCTGATACTCCAATTCCCTTTCGCTGATGGACCACGAAAAATCCCTGCAGTGCTCCTCGTAATTTCCAAAATGCGCCATGAACTCACTCCCCTGTTTCAATGATGACGGTTGCTGTTGCCATTGACTTCACATGCGATAACGATACGTGCACGCGATAAAAACCGGTGGCACGCTGCTCCAACATATCCCGGGCTTTCCCCGAAAGAGCGATCTCCGGCTTGCCCAGCGGATCATGACCAATTTCGATGTCGGCGAAACGAATGCCGTCCCGCCACCCGGTACCCAGCGCTTTCATGAACGCCTCCTTCGCCGCGAACCGGGCAGCAAAATGCCGGTCCGGAAACCGCTTCGATCGGCAATACGTGCACTCCGACGCCGTGAACACACCGTTCAGCATGGCATCCCCCCTGGATACCAGCCGTCTGATCCGGTCAACTTCAATGCAGTCTGTCCCGACTCCGAATACCAAACCCCGTTCCTTCCGACCCGGCCAACGTACACGTCACCACTCCAAGCCGATGGTGTCGCCGCCGGAAAAATCGACTTTTGATCATACGCGAACGCTGCGCTGTTTTCCAGTCCGCCTCCACCCGGCACCGGAACCACCTCACACCGCACCAAGGCGTTTTCCGACCCGCGCGAAAGCGTCCAAAGCACTGTCGATCTGGTCCGGTGTATGCGAAGCACTGATCTGGACCCGGATCCGCGACTGCCCCTGCGGCACGACAGGATAGTAGAACCCGATGGCATAAATGCCTTCTTCATATAATCCACGGGCGAATTCCTGCGACAGCCGGGCATCGTCCGGCAGATGTCCCAGTAGGATCGGCACAATGGGATGCTGGCCAGGAATCGTCCGAAGACCAATGGTATCGATACCGGCTCTGAATCGGCGAGTATTGATTTCTAGCCTGTCACGCAACTCCGTTGAAGAATCCAGGATGTTCAGCACGGCAATGCTGGTACCGGCAATCACCGGCGATAACGAGTTTGAAAACAGATAGGGACGGCTGTGTTGCCGCAGTTTGTCGACGATGGCCTGCCGGGCGGCGGTAAACCCACCAGCAGCGCCACCAAGGGCTTTTCCCAGCGTGCTGTTGATGATATCGATCCGATCCTGCACGCCGAAATGCTCCGGTGTTCCCCGGCCGGTGCGCCCGATGAAACCGGTGGCATGGGAGTCGTCAACCATGACCAGGGCATCGTACTTGTCCGCCAGGTCGCATATTTTCGGTAGTTTTGCCAGATCACCGTCCATGGAAAAAACGCCATCCGTAACGATCAGCCGGTGCCGGCAGACCTGGGCCTGCTGCAGCTCGAATTCCAGGTTGTCCATGTCGGCGTGTTCATACAAATACCGTTTCGCCTTGCACAACCGGATACCGTCAATGATCGATGCATGGTTCAACCGATCGGAAATCAGCGCGTCCTGATCGGTCAGCAGCGCACCGAAAATCCCCAGGTTCGCATCGAAACACGACGAATAGAGAATCGCGTCGTCCATGTGCAAAAACGTCGCCAGCCGCGTCTCCAGCTCCCGATGAATATCCTGCGTTCCGCAAATGAACCGGACCGATGACATGCCGTAACCCCGGCTGTCGAGGGTGTCGTGCGCGGCCTGGATGATACGGGGATGACTCGACAATCCCAGGTAATTGTTGGCACAGAAATTCAGCGCCGGCCGACAGGGATTCCCTTCCGGATACTCCACGGCAACGGATGCGGCCTGAGGTGCATGAATGATCCGTTCCTGTTTGTATAATCCCGCGTCCCTGATTTTTTCAAGTTCCGTATCGAGATATGCTTTAAATGAGCGATATGCCATGTCAATACCCCCTGACCCATGCCCATGTGCCGCCACCGCCGGTTTAACCCCTTGCAACTGCCTGTACCATCGCGGTGCTGCCGATGCAGTCGCGGAGTCAAAACCGCGCCGATGCTGCCATAACCGCTGGCGTAAATCAATCGGTTCCCGCGCGATTGTGTATAATGAAAGGGAAGCATTCAGCGGGAAAGAGAGAGGGGGACGGGCATGGCAAATCAAGACGGGCATCGAGCGGCCGATGACGATCGGATGCGGCGGCTGTTCGATCTGGCCCGTGATCTCCGGGATCGTGCCCCCTGGACCGGCCCGGTTCCGAGGCCGTTGTGTGGGATCCGGTGCCTGGCGGAGACGGAAACGTATTTTATCTGTCTGATGGGTTTCGATGCGCATCGGCCCGGGTTGACGGCCTATCGAGGGGATCAGGGGTACCATCATTGTCGTCGGGACGGCGGGCAATGGGATGACCCGTTGGAGTTGTTGTTCCAGGTGATGCATTTATCGGTCGTGTACATGGACCGGGACCAGCTCCGGAAAGAGGAGCGGCAACTGATTCACCGGTTAGGGTTAAAATTCCGCAATCGGTTTCATTGGCCGGCGTTTCGGAGTTACACGCCGGGGTATGTCAGTTGGCGGTTATCGTGTCGGGAGGCGGATCATTTGATTGAC
>JAFGMN010000067.1 GCA_016927515.1 candidate division CSSED10-310 bacterium
CATACCCTCCAGCGCGCCGAAATCGACCATGACATTCATCGTGACCGGAATGTCAATGGGGGTTTCGTCACCGGAATTGTGGTTCAGCGTGATGACGCCGGTGTAGGTGCCGCCGTATTCAACGCCGCCGGCATCGAAGATTACATCCACATCGGTGCTGGAACCGGCAGGAACCGAACCGGTAGCCGGGTCAGTGGAGAGCCAGGACGCGTAATCACCCAGTTCGAGACCGAACATGCTGTCCGGTGTTCCCTGTTCGATACCGCCGAGAACGATCTTGCTGGTGTTCCATTCCACCGTGCAGAACAGACCGCCGGCCGTGCCAACCGCGCTGTAGACATGCGAAACACCGGTCAGGGCCTGAGCTACCGGGTCGACCTGAACTACTTCGGTGCCGTTCGTCTGGTCATTGACCCACAGGAACGGGCCGCCTTCGGAGTAGTTGTCCCACGCCATGCCGTACTTGCTGGCGAGACCCAGGTTGAACGAATTGATCTGGGTGATCGTCGCACCATCGAACGCGAAGTTGATGATATTGCTCGAGAAATCACCAGTCCAGAACGTCGCTGTATCCGGATCGTATGCCAGAGCGCGGATAACCACACCGAGTCCGTGGGTGATGTCCGCCTGGACTGATCCGTCGGCCGGATCGATCTGGTAGAAGTGGTTGGAGCAGCCGGCATACAGATAGGTGCCGTCATGGGCCAGATCCCGGTATCCCCAGTCACTGGCGCCACTGGCTGCCTGCTCGAAGGTATTCAGAACCGTCGAACCGTCGGATGAAATCTCGTACAGGTAATTCGGGGCTGCTGATGCACTGCCGGCCGCTCCGGTGACCCAGAACGAACCGTTCATGAATTCAGCGCCCAGAATCAGGTTATCACCCGTCAGTGTTTCCACGTCATGCGCGAACAACACATCCCACAATGCATCAGTCGGTTCGTTGTTCAGCGCAAGCTGGAAACGGAAATCGAGGGGACCGTTGCCGGTATTGTTCAGCGTCAACGTCCGGGTCAAGGTCGTGTTGATGTCCAACGTGACCTCGAATGAATCCGGGTCGTACCCCAGAATCGGATAGGTCAACACGAAATCCTGAACGGTGGTTGTTTCGCCGACAATGACCACACCGGCTACTTCACCCATGTTGTGGCCGAGTGCTTCGCAGGTTACCGTATACGTTCCGCTCAAGTGTGGCAACGTGTACGTTCCGTCGGCGATCGTTACCGCCGTCACACCGGTTTCAACCACCGTCACAACCGCGCCTTCGATCGGAGCATCGGTATCATCGGTGACTGTTCCGGCCAGTGTGCCGTTGTTCGCGCCGATAATCTGGAAATCGTCAATGTTCCAGCCGCAATACACAACAGATGTATCTGTTGCGCCCATAACAAACCGGACATACAGCATCGGCTGACCGGCAGCGATGGACGTGATGTCATAGCTGATGTGCTGCCAGGACGGATCCGTGAACGAACCACCCGTGTGATCCCAGATCGTTGTCCAAGATGAACCGTCGAGTGATATACGGACATACGCATGGTCCCATGAGGCACTCTCGACGCCCAGATACCGGTAAAAATCGACAAACACGTTGTCAAATCCCGTGCAGTCAACCGCCGGTGACGTGAGAAACGTTTCCGGCAAACTGTTGGTGTAACAGCCGCCGATGTCGTAACCGACAATATAATTGTCGGCACTTGGAGAATTGTCTTCCGCCGGATCCTGTCCACCGGAACAGCCCGAACTCGCCGTGGCCGGTCCCCATTCCCACTGACTGCTGGCAAAACCAGTCCAGCCGTCAGCCGCAGGGTCGGTGGAAAAATCCGTGGAGTACAACACGTCCGCAGACGCCATCCCGGCGGTCATCACCGCAAACAGCGCTGCTATCACGAATAAACGTGAACAATCAGGTAATCTCATCAGTGCATCCTCCTTCTAAGGTTAATCGTGCATTACCCGTTGAATGCCATCTATCACAAAACATGCCCCATATTTCATTTTCTGGTTGATTGGCATGCTATTTGTATTCCCTCCCGCCGAGAACATTCTAATCGTTCGATCATCGCGGAGTATACTGCAAACTTCGCGGCAAAGCAACTATTTATTAAACGAAATCAAACATCGCTGTCAAAAAAACGTAGAAAGTATCATGCCGACTGATCACTCGATTCCGAAAGGATTCTACAGAACACACGATTTGCACCTCGCCGGATACCCGACAGTGGCTTTTTTACCGGAGCAAGCAACGATCACGGCAATGCTCCGAAACGAACACCAGCGGCAGCCCGTGGGTTGCCGATGCCAAACTGGACCCAAGACACGGTACAAGCAGGAATCAAGATAATGCTCGAAATCACTCAGTTGAAAAAATCGTTTAAATCACTGGTCGCAGTCAATAACCTCTCCTTTGCCGTACACCCGGGTGAAATCTACGGTCTCCTCGGGCCCAACGGAGCCGGGAAGACAACCACGATTCACATGATCACCGGTTTGCTGGAACCCGATTCCGGCACAATCCGGTTCGATAACGACGATGTCACCCGTGCGCCTGTCGCATTTAAACGTCACCTCGGTGTCGCTCCCCAGGAAATCGCCCTCTACGACGACCTGTCTGCCTGGGATAACCTCATGTTCTGGGGCGGTATCCACAATATCCCCCGTCATACCCTGCGCGCCGCCTGCTCCAACGCTGCCACCCGGGTCGGCCTGAGCGACCGGTTGAAATCTCCCGTTAAAACATTTTCCGGTGGCATGAAACGCCGCCTGAATCTGGCCGCCGCTATACTCCACTCACCCCGACTCCTTCTTCTCGACGAACCCACCGCCGGCGTTGATCCACAATCACGACACCATATCCTGACCATCGTCCGCGATATCGCCGCCAACGGGGCCGCTGTCCTCTATACGACACACTACCTGGAAGAAGCCGAAGCCCTGTGCCACCGAATCGGTATCATCGATACAGGCTCCCTCGTCGCCGAAGGCACGCTCCCGGAACTCTGCGACACCATTAGCTCCGGCCGCATCGTCAGCCTGACCGGCCGGTTTCACCCCTCCGAAACCCCCGGAATCCTGTCCAACCTCACCGGCACCACCATCGCTCACGCCGATGCCGATACCGTCGTCCTCCGCCTCGAATCCGACGATCACCTCGTCTCCCTGATGAAAACCATTTTCAACCTCAACCTGGATATCCACTCCGTCGCCGTCAAACCCCCCTCCCTCGAAACCGTCTTCCTCATGCTGACGGGAAAGGAACTACGCGATTGATACCGCTGATCCTCAAAGATTTCAGACGCCGACTCAATGCACCGACCGCCACCCTCGGGATGATGGCCATTCCCCTCGTTCTGACTCTCATTCTCGGCGCAACGTTCGGCGGATCCGGCTCCCAACCCACTCCCCGCGTCACACTCCTCGTCGAAGATCACGACCGGTCCTGGCTCTCATCATTCTATACCACCGCATTTAACCGGCCCGAATTGGAGTCCATGTTCGAAATCGCTACCATCTCCGACGGTGCCCGGGATGCCGTGGCCAACAATAAAGCATCCGCAGCCATCATTATTCCCCACGGCTTCGGAAACGATCTCCTCGCCGGCAACCCCGTCACCATCACCGTCATAAAAAATCCCTCTCAACAACTCTCACCACGGATCGCCGCGACCGCCGTCGATATTGTTAACCTGCTCCTGTCTGAACTCCGCATCGTCATGGATGAACCCATCCGCCACATCCTCTCTCCCAATCCATCCGATCCATCCATCCCGTGGGTCAATCCATCCATCCCGACCATCGATTCATTTACTCCCATCGATTCATTCACTCCCGGCAATTCAACGGAAACCACCCCGCCGGAAACGCTCCAACTCAACGACCTGGAAGTGGCACAGGTCGCCGTGATGGTTACCCGGAATCTCCGAACACTCAACCGCTTCGCACTGCCTCCCGCGATCACCCTCAGCATATCCGAACCACCGGATGCCACCGGATCCGGTCATGCCGACCCTGCCGGCCCAGCCGTCGAAACCACCTCAGCCGGTGATTCGGACGCGGAAACACCCGACGCGGCGCCCGCGACGACCCACCAACCCGCGCCGGCCTCCACCCAAACCCTGAATATATATCTCTACTTCTTTCCAGGATTGATCATTCTCGGCATCCTGTTCGTGGCGGAAGCCTATCTCAGCGATTTCATCGAAGAACAACAGAACGGCACGCTGCAACGCATGGTCATGTCCGGGATCGGTCCCGGCCGGATTCTGCTGTCCAAAGTCATCGGGTGCACCCTGTACTGCGCCACCGGAATCCTCCTGATGCGTTTCCTCGGCTACATCTGCTTCGAAGTGGGGTGGGGACCCCCCGTTGCCGAGCTGCTGATTCTCGCCGCTTCAACCCTGGCCTTCACTGGCGTGTTGTGCGTTGCCATCGGGCTGGCCCGAACCGATCGGCAGGAAAGCATGGCGTCGACAATCCTGATCCTCGTCATGTCACTGGTCGGCGGCAGCATGGTGCCACGACGAATCATGCCGGCACCGTTGCGGGCCGCCGGTATCTGGACGCCGAATTACTGGAGTCTGGACGCGTGGGAAGCCCTGCTTATCGACGGAGCGAAGACAGCGGATATTCTGCCGGCGGCCGGCGTTCTGACCGGGATGGCTGCCGTTACCCTCACCATCGGCATGCTGCTGCTGCATCGTAAAATGCGGATGCTGGGAGCCTCGCGATGAACCAGGCGTGGCGAATCGGTATACTTGACGTGCGTTTGCTGCTGTCGGATCCCGGAGCGATTGTGCAGATGCTCGTTTTCCCGATCCTGTTTACCTGGGTGTTCGGACTCTCGTTCGGCGGCGGATCGAATCAACCCCAAGCACTTCCGCTGATCGTCGATAACCGTGACGCCGGACCCCTCGGCCAGACCCTCGTCAACTGGCTCCCGGCATCGGATGTCCGTGTGCTGGATCCGGCGGACAGCCCCGGCGATACACCGAATTTCCGCCTCGTCATTCCCGACGACTTCACCACTTCTGTCGTGGATCATCCTCCGGGTCACGTGGAATTGATCGTGCCACCGAAAACATCCGCGCTGCGGGTTCAATCATTGAAAGTCGCGTTCACGCAAGCGCAAATCCGGACACTGGCAACTCTGACTCGCACCCGGCCGGAATCCGCCACAGCCTGGG
>JAFGMN010000010.1 GCA_016927515.1 candidate division CSSED10-310 bacterium
GGTTTTCGCATCTTCCTTCAACCGAGTGTAATCCTTGTACACCTTTTGCAGCTCTTCCCGCTTCTCAAGCCGAGCTTCCTCCGACAACATTTTACCCTGCTTCGCCAGCTCATCTTCCATGGCCTTGATCTCGGCTTCCTTCTGCTGAATCTGCCTCTTGTATTCTTCAACAAGCTGCTCCAGCTTCGCATACCCGTCCTTCCCGGCCTTCGTCTCCAAAATCACTTTCTGCGTGTGAATGAAGCCAATCTTCATCTCCTGCGCCCAAACATCGCCGACTGAAGCGATCACACACAGCGCCGCAACAAAAATCATCGCTGTTCTTTTCATACCCATCTCCTTGTCCGTTATTAGAAGGACGTTCCCATCGTAAATTGGAAATCGTTCCTGTTTTCATTTTCATAGGGATCGAGATTGTATCCCCAAATAAAGCGAAGCGGAATACCAAATCCCGGCATGAAAAACCGCACTTCGAATCCCGTGCTCGGACGCAGACTGCGAATATCAATGTGGTCTTCCGCCGCCCACGAATCACCGGCATCGAGAAAGAAAACCAGTTTCAGCGGCTGCGCAATGGGAACCTGCAATTCGGCGGACACCTCGACCGCTTTGTTGCCACCCAGGCTTTGCCCATACTCGTCGACCGGGCCGACACTGTAATCTTCATAGCCCCGAATCGAATGCGGTCCCCCCAGCCGGAACCGCTCATAAAACGGCAAATCGTCACCGTTCATCCCATCAGCAACGTTCAGTTCACCTTTCAACGAAAAAATCAGTCGGCGGGGCAAGCTCCAATACCGGGTTATGTTCATCCGAGCCTTGTAAAAGTCGTTCTCGCCACCTAAAAAGTCGCCGGCAAGTTCCACTGACGCTGATGCATAAAAACCCGTACTGGGATCCAATTTGTCGTTCAGTGACGTGTAAATCCAGGTGCTGGTCAGACTCGACGTGATCTGGGTTCCCTCCAGATCCTTCACGTCATCGTCTGCGTTCTCTGAAACATTATACACCGTGTTCCGCTCATACGTGTATCCAAGACGGGTCGAAAAACCCCGCCCGAACGACCTGCCACCAACAATGCTGCCACCCCGCTTCTTCTGGTCAGAATAATCGTATTCTTCCTTCGTGTTCCAGATACCCATCGATCCGTAATACGGCCGGTCCATGATCCACTCATCAATGAAAGCAAATCGGAACGATTCACTGCGCTTACCCACCGTAGCCGATACATTGATCTCCTGACCCCGGCCAAACAGGTTGTGCTCCGATAATCCCACCGTGCCATACAACTCATTGTATCCACTGTATCCCCCCGCAAGCTGGATCTCCGTTTGACGGTTGTCCGCCAACGAGATCAACACATCAACCTGAGACGGATCGACCTGCGGAACAATTTCGGGCATCACTTCATCGATATACGGAAGATAATTGATCCGGGCAATCGACGTTTTGACCAACGCCGTATTGAATACATCCCCTTCAGTAATGGCGAAATTCCGCCTCAACACTCGATCACGGGTTCGGTTGTTTCCCTTGAACTCAAGCCGGTGGAGAAAGGCTTGCATCCCTTCAACGATATTGAAGGTGATATTCACCACGTGGTTCACATCGTCAATGACACGCTCCGGTTCAATGTAAACGTAGATGTACCCCATTGCACCGTACAGATCGCTGAGATTCGTAACCGCTTGTTCCTCAAGCGCCATGGAATACCGCTTCCCGGTCTCGAACCTTGGACCGGCTTTGAAAAACGCCGATCCACCGAGATATTTCTGATAGCTTTCCAGGCGTGTTGATGTCACAACGCGCAACGCATCGGCCTGGGCCAGAATTGTTTCATCCGTCACGCGTACACCAACGTCCCCCAGCGTGTAAATGGGGCCTTCATCGATATGGACGGTCATATCCAGCGTCGCCGATTCGGATGGTGTTTCCGTCGGGTTGAGCGTCAGCTTCGGTTCGCTGACCGCGACACGCAGATACCCCCGGTCCTTATAGAATTTTTCGATCGCACGGATATCGTCGTGCAAGAGTTCTTCCCGGAACACGCCGGAGTCGGTAATGAACGAGAGCCACCACCATTCCTGATTTTCCTTGAATTGGGATTTGATGCCCCAGAATCGATTGCCGGCGGACAATGCGTCATTGCCTTCGATCCGGATGCGGTTGATCCGGAGTTGCGATCCTTCATCGATGTCGAAAACCAGTGCGGCGATTCCCGGTTGACTGGCAGTGAGGCGCGGAGAGATGGTGACGAAATTATAGCCTTTCTCCCGGTATTTCTGTTGCATCAATGAAACACTTTCGCGCACTTTAACAGGATCGTATCGGTCTGAATTCTTAATGGTCAGTTCATCCCGCAGCGTATTCAGAGCGACAGCGTCAGCGCCGGTAATGGCAATGTCGGAAATGATTGGCCGTTCCTTGACGGTATAGGTGACCCTGTACCCCTCGGTCAGGGGTTCCGCCGACACGCAGATATCGTCGAACATCCCGGTAGCATAGAGACTTTTTATATCCCTTCGGATCGTCACCTGATCCAGCGGAGAACCGACGGACAGTTTGACGAGAAAATCGATGGTTTCCAGCTCGACGTTGGCATACCCTTCGAAGACGATTTCTTGTGCCACTTCCGGCGGCACCGCAGCTCCGGCGATCGCCAGATAGGGACCGATTACAAGTAAAACGAGCAGCGAGAATAGCATGTGGTAATTATTTCCAATCTCTTGATTGCATCATCGGACGCCATTCCTGAACAGGGATTCGGGTTCACATTGTGCGGTAGTTTAGTTTGCCGGCGATGACAGGTCAAGCGGAGTAATTGCTTCCGCCGCTGACTGTGACTTCTTCGTCCTCCATTTCGATGGAAAAGCGGAGCTGTCCTTTTGTCAGCGAGATTTTGACCCGTGCATCTTTGAGGCCGTCCCGATGCTTCAACAATTCCTCTGACAACGGATTCTCGATATAGCGTCGGATGGTTCGTTTCACCGGTCGTGCCCCGTATGCCGGCTGATAACTTTTTTCAACCAGCCAGTCCCGAGCTGCCGGCGTTACTTCCATTTCAAGCCCGATCTCCTGCAATTGCTTGGTCAATCGACTCAGGTTCAAATCCATGATTTCCCGAATATGATCATTGCTCAGTTGGTGAAAAACGACAACTTCGTCGACCCGGTTGAGAAATTCGGGACTAAACGTGTTTTTCATTTCCTGCAGGACGGTTTCCTTCATTTTTTCATAGGAGCGGCGATCGGCGTCACTGTCGGGAGCGAATCCCAGCATGGTACCGGTGCGGATAAACTTAGCGCCGATGTTCGATGTCATAATCAGGATGCAATTTCTGAAATCCACCTGTCGGCCCATGCCATCGGTCAGGTGTCCCTCTTCCATCACCTGGAGCAAAATGTTGAAAATTTCAGCACTAGCCTTTTCGATTTCATCGAGGAGAACGACGCAATATGGACGTCTTCGAACCTTTTCCGTCAATTGTCCGCCTTCCCCGTAGCCGACATATCCCGGTGGGGATCCGACCAGGCGGGATACGGAGTGTTTTTCCATGAACTCCGACATATCAATGGAAATCATCGCTTTTTCATCGCCAAAGAGGTTCTCAGCCAGAGCGCGGGCAAGCTCGGTTTTCCCGACACCGGTGGGACCCATGAAAATGAACGAACCGATCGGTTTGGTTGGATCTTTGAGTCCGGAGCGCGATCGACGGATCGCCCGGACGACGGCGTCGATGGCTTCGTCTTGGGCGACGATCCGCTGATGCAGGTCTGAATCCATTTGCAGGAGTTTCTTGGACTCCGATTCTTCGAGTCGTCGGAGCGGGACGCCGGTCCACTGGCTGATGACATGAGTAATATCGTCCAGTGTTACTTCCACCGGTTGATCGGCCACCGTGGATTGCCAGTCTTTCCTGAGCATATCGGCCTCGCGCCGCACATTCTGTTGTTCCTCCTTCAAATCCCGAATCAGCGTCAAGTCCAGTTTCGACGATTTCAGGGCACTTTCGACCTCGTTTTCCAGTTCCCGGACTCGTTCATCCAAAAGCTTGAGTTCGGAAGGGATTTCAGTGGCCTGCAAACGTCGCCGTGCACCGGCTTCATCGATAACATCAATGGCTTTATCCGGGAGCTGGCGATCGGAAATATATCGTTCAGCCATCTGTACGGCGGCCACGATGGAATCATCGGAATAGTGGGCATGATGATGCTTTTCGTATTGATCCTTCAGCCCCCGGAGAATCCTGACTGTCTCCGAAACCGACGGTGCCTGAACGCGAACAATCTGGAAACGGCGTTCCAACGCGCCGTCTTTCTCGATATGCTTGCGATACTCATCCTGCGTCGTCGCACCAATGCACTGGATCTCCCCCCGGGACAGCGACGGTTTCAGCATATTGGACGCGTCGATGGAACCTTCTGCCGCGCCGGCTCCTACCAGCGTATGCAATTCATCAATAAAGATGATGACATTTTTCGATTCCCGTAGCTCTTTTAAAACCGTCTGAAGACGTTCTTCAAACTGCCCGCGATACTTCGTTCCGGCGACCAGAGCGGCGAGGTCCAGACTAATGATCCGGCGACTGGCCAGCAATTCGGGAATGTCGCCGGATACGATCTTCTGTGCCAGTCCCTCGACGATGGCAGTTTTGCCCACCCCTGGTTCACCCACAAGAACCGGATTGTTCTTCTGCCGCCGACATAGAATCTGAATGACCCGGTTGATTTCTTCCATTCGACCGATGACCGGATCAAGCTTGCTTTCCTGGGCCATTTTTGTCAGATCGCGCCCAAAAGTGTCCAGAGCAGGTGTGGCGGATTTATCCTTCGCTTTTTGGTTATTTTTAACGGGATTCAACATCTCCAGGATGATTTCCCGGAGAGGGTCGAGCATGATCCCGGCATCCCGCAGCATTTTCCCTGCCATTCCGTGTCGTTCTCTGACCATACCCAGCAGGAGATGTTCGGTATCGATGTATGTATGTCCCATATCCCGAGCTTCCAGCATAGCGCCTTCGAGAACCCGCTTGGCCAGTTCCGAAAACGGAAGCTCCCGCTGATATCCCATGCGGTTCCCCATGATCAAACGGCGCTCCAACTGCATTTGCAGGGAATTGGGATTGACATTCAATTTTTGCAGCGCACGAATTGCAATTCCGCCGCCTTCTTTGATCAATCCCAGGAGCAGGTGTTCCGTATCCAGCCGATCATGCTTCAACCGCTCCGCCTCACTTTTCGCCAGCACGATCACCAAGCGCGCCCGTTCCGTGAACTTATCAAACATCCGAAATCTCCTTATCTTCTCATCGCCGTCGGCGATGACATGACCCCCTTCACCAGTCTTCTCTCACTGTTCCCGGATCACCGGCGCATCTGCAACGCCGCCGGCAACCATCGTTAACCACCGGTGCGAATATCGTGCCAAATCCAAATCGTGTGTCGCGATCACAAAGGTCACTCCAAACGTTTCGTTCAAATGGCGAATCATCTCAAAGACAATACGCCCGGTGCCCGCATCCAGGTTCCCAGTCGGTTCATCCGCCAGGATCATCGCCGGGGACGTCACCATGGCCCGAGCCAAGGCGACCCGCTGCTGTTCCCCTCCCGAAAGCTGTGCCGGGAAATGCCGCAACCGGGCGGACAACCCCACTACTTCAAGTATAGCAACCGCGGCGTCATACGCTGCATTCCGAGACCCCCCCTTGCGGATCAGCAATGGCATCGCAACGTTTTCCAACGCCGTAAACTCAGGTAACAAATGATGAAATTGAAAAACAAACCCCACCGAACGATTCCGGTATCCCGCCAATTCCAGATCCGTCATCTCCGATAACATCCTGTCACCAAACACAATCTCTCCCGTCGACACCTGATCCAGCCCACCCATCAAATGCAACAATGTCGATTTTCCGACCCCGCTGGCACCCGTCAAGGCCACGATCTCACCCCGGCTGATCTCCATGTCGACCCGATTTAACACCGGAACCAATCCATGGGTTGTCCGATACGCTTTACCAACGTTCCGTAACGCCAACAACCGCTCACTCATACCGGATCGCCTCCACCGGATCCAACCGGGCCGCCTGGCGCGCCGGATAAATCGTCGCCACCGTGCAAATTACCAACGACGCCATACAAACCAATACGACATCCAACGGCCGGACTTCAAACGGAAGATAACTGACATAATAGACCTCCCCCTCCAGCCGAATCAATCGATATGTATCCGCAATGACACTTATGGCAGTTCCCAAAAGACAACCACTCACCGTGCCGACAACCCCAATCACAATTCCCTGAACCATAAAAATCCAGCGGATTCCCTCCATCGTCGAACCCATCGCCTTTAAGATGCCGATGTCCTTGTTTTTCTCCATCACCATCATCGTCAACGAACTGATGATATTGAACGCTGCAACAAAAATGATCAATGTCAGGATAATGAACATGGCCAGTTTCTCCAGCTTCAACGCCGCAAAAAATGTCCGATTCATCTCCTTCCAGTCCCGAATCCAAAACCGCATACCAAACATGTTCTGCACCCGATCAACCACCGTCTCGGATGCAAAAATATCCGTCACTCGTAGCTCAAACCCGCTGACACCGTCCCTTCTGCCCAGCAACCGGCGTGCAGCATCGAGTGACAGATATGCCATCGTGCGGTCATACTCGTACATACCGGTTTCGAAGAGACCCACGACACGATAGGCCCTGGCCCTGGGAATCATTCCCGCCGGAGTCAATGTCATGTCAGTGGACACGAGTGTTACATTTTCACCCACCCGCGCTCCCAGGTACCGGGCGAGTTCCACACCCAGAATGACGCCATCCCGGGGCGCCGGCCGGTCCGCTTCCCCCTCGGTCCGGATCGGACCCGTCAAATCACGAATACTGCCACGGATAATGGTATTCGCCAACTCGACAGGTCCATCATCGGCCATATCCATGCCCTTGATCACGATGCCATCACCGCGGCGATCATGCTGAATCATCCCCTTCGAGTAAATGAACACATCGACGGCATCGATATCCGGAACCCTTCGCAACCGGTCGGCTATGTCAACGAAATCCTCGATACGATCATCGTAATCGTTTGGAACCACAACGACATGTGCGTTTGTTCCGAGTATTTTTTCACGCATATCATTGGCCAGACCCGTCATTACCGCCAGAACAATGATCAACGCCGCGACTCCCAACGCAACACCGGCGATGGAAATAGCCGAAACGATGGAAATCATCGCCTGTTTTCGTCTGGCGCGCAGGTAGCGCAGGCCGATGAACAGTTCATATCTCATGATTCGTTCGCATCAACTCCGAATTATTGGCGTAAATATGCCTCGATAAAGGAATCGATGTTTCCATCGAGGAAATCATCGACTTTTCCGGTCTCGATATCGGTGCGGTGATCCTTGATCAGGCGGTATGGATGCAACACATACGACCGGATCTGACTTCCCCACGCAATATCCTTCTTTTCCGTTTCCATTTTCCGGCGTTCTTCTTCTTTTTCCTGCATTTTCAGGTCATACAAACGCGCCTTCAAAATCCGCATCGCGATTTCCCGATTACGGAGTTGGGAGCGTTCGTTCTGGCAGGTAATGACAATGTTCGTTGGTAGATGCGTCAGCCGCACGGCTGAATCCGTCGTATTGACACCCTGCCCCCCGGGACCGCTCGATCGATAGACATCGATGCGGATATCTGTTGGGTTTACTTCGATTTCGATATCATCTTCGATCTCCGGATAAACGAAAACAGAGGCAAACGAAGTGTGCCGCCTCGAATTTGCATCGAACGGCGAGATGCGGACCAGACGATGCACTCCGCCTTCCGCTCGGCTGTAGCCATATGCGTATTCCCCATTGATCTGGAACGTCACGCTTTTAATACCCGCTTCGTCTCCGGGCAGGATATCCAGAAGCTCGAAGCCGTAATCGTGCCGTTCTGCCCATCGTTTATACATGCGGAACAGCATCTGAGCCCAGTCCTGGGATTCCGTACCACCGGCGCCCGAATGAATCATCATGATGGCATTGGAGCGATCATGCGGTCCGTCGAGCATGGTTCGAAACTCATACGCTTCAAACGAGTCATTAAGTCGATCGAGGCTCCGCTCGATATCATCCAGGAGATCCGGTTCGTCTTCTGACAGCGTCACCAGTTCGCCGATATCCGCTAATTCTTGATCGAACCGCCGAAACTCGGACACCAAGTCGTCCAGTATCGATCGTTCACGGGTAATCACTTTCGCCTGGTTTGGCGTGTCCCAGAACCCTGGCGCTGCAATCATTCCATCGAGTTCCGCAATTCGTTTTTCCTTGACGGCGACGTCAAAGACGCCTCCCAATGGTTGTCAAGCGTTTTCGGATATCCTCCACCGTTCTTCTCAGCGTGCGGACGTGTTCTTCTGACATGACTTCCTCCTGCTTCCGTCTCGGTAGTGACGGACAAAGAATATACAATATAGCAAAAAAGTGAGCACCATGCATCCGTTTGCGAACCAATCCCCGAAAACGAGGTAGAGCGTGGATCGTGAATCGGGATATACCGTGACAACACACGTTTCGGTCGTATTCAGCGAAGATTGCCGTACAATCCGACCGAGGGCATCAACTGCACCAGAAACTCCGGAGTTCGCGCACCGAACGACCGGTCTCCGCGTTTCGACCGCCCGAAAACACGATGCTGAAAAATGCTGAAACGGTCCGCTCGTATCACCAAACCAGGCATCGTTCGTTATATTACAGATCACTTCTCCACCCGCCCGGACCCGATCCCGAACCAGCGTCGGGAAAATGTTTTCATAACAAATCGTCATCGCAATCCGGGGTCCACCGGGAAGGACGAAAGGCGCATCGGATTCACCACGGCCGAACTCCCCGATGCTGTCATCGACCAGCCGGTTCACAAATCGAAAGACCCGCTGCGCAGGAATATACTCCCCAAACGGAACGAGTTGTTCCTTGTAGTAATACTGGTCCGGATGCCCCGGTGCCGTCAACACCGCCGCATTATACATCCGTCCCTCCTGCCGATCCAACGTTCCGGTCACCAGCGGAATTCGGGTGTTCTCCATGAACTGGGCTATCCGATAACCCGGCGGCTGGCCATCCGAATCCGGATACTGCCACGCCAACCGGTAAATGAACGGTATCGCAGATTCCGACCATACCAGCACATCCGGCGATTGCGGAATCATACTTTCGCTGAGAACAATCTGATGATCCAGAATCGCTTGCCGGTTCGAAGGAATCCACTTGGTGTTGAGATCAACATTCCCCTGCACAATCCCCACGCGAAACGGCTTCTCCCCCGCCGGCAACGTATACCGCCATGCCCCGTATCCTGTATACAGTGCCAGCAAAAGACCCGCTGCACCCATGTGGCGTTTCCATCCAATCCGTCGGCGCAGCACATCATCAATGGCACTGTTAATGAAAACAATCAGGAATGACAGACCGTAAAACGATCCCCAGTCAGCATTCTGCAACAGGCGGCCGGATCGGTACAGGGTTTGCCCGAGGCTGTTCCACGGAAAAGTCAAACCCAAGGGAAGATGCGCCCGAAAATACTCCATCGCAACCCACATAATCGGCCAACTCACGACCCGCGCAAC
>JAFGMN010000068.1 GCA_016927515.1 candidate division CSSED10-310 bacterium
GATCGCTGCCATCGGCGGACTCCTTGCCGCCTCCGGCATCTTCACCGCCGCTTCCGGCCCGGACGCTGTGGGTATGCTGACGCTGCCCATCCCTTATCATCTGGTGACCGGCGGCTTTCTGTTCGGGATCGTCTTTATGGCCACCGATCCCGTCACGCAGCCGGAAACGCAACGGGGAAAATGGATCTACGGATTCCTGATCGGAATCGTTACAGCCCTTGTCCGGGTCGTCAATCCCGCCTATCCCGAAGGCACGATGCTGGCCATACTGCTGATGAACGTCTTCGCTCCCCTGATCGATTACCTGGTCATACAGGCCAATATCAAAGCCAGGAGGTTGCGATATGCACAGTAACGGCTATACGATCGGTTTCGCCCTCGTTGTTTGTGTCACCTGCAGCGTCGTGCTGGCTCTCACCGCCGGCGGGCTCAGGCCGGCCATCGAACGCAACATCGCATTCGATATCCAGCGGAATATCCTGAAGGCCGTCGATTTGTACAATCCCCGCACACCCCAGCCTCCTGCTGTCATTTCCTCGCTGTATACAACACATATCCGCGGATTCGTCGTCGACGGCACAGGACGCATCGTTCCAGGGAAAACACCCGACGATATCAGCGCAGAATCCAATTCGGACCTGCTTCCGGTGTTCGCCCGAATCGACAATCAAACCATCACCGGTTACTGCATACCCATCTCCGGCATGGGGCTCTGGTCGACATTGTACGGCTACCTGGCACTACGGGCCGACGGTGAAACGGTCATGGGTATCACCTTTTACAAGCATGGCGAAACGCCTGGTCTCGGCGGAGAAATCGAGGCCGACTGGTTCACCGCCAATTTCGTCGGGAAAAACATCTTTTCATCCGACGGGGAACTGGTATCCATCCGCGTGGCAAAAGGAGCCGTTCCCAAGGATGCTCCAGCGGATACCCGCGCCCACACCGTGGACGGTATCAGCGGCGCTACCATGACCGGCAACGGCCTCACCGCCTTTCTGAAATCTGATTTGGAACGGTATCTTCCGTTTTTTACCGCCGTCCGTAACGGGCAACCACCGGTTATTCAGGGAGTCTGAACCATGGGGATCATGAACAAAAAAACGAAGCGCATCGTGACGGATCCCATGTGGGACAACAATCCGATCTCGCTCCAGGTGCTCGGAATCTGCTCCGCTCTGGCCGTCACCGTTAAACTCGATACTGCACTCGTCATGTCATTGGCTGTCATTTTCGTTCTCACCCTGTCCAATACACTCATTTCACTGTTGCGGTCATTTATACCTTCCAAAATCCGAATCCTGGTCATGCTGTCCATCATTGCGACTCTGGTCATCCTGACTGACCAGATACTCAAAGCGCTGGTATACGATATTTCCAAACAGCTGAGCGTTTTTGTGGGTCTCATCATCACGAACTGCATCCTGCTGGGCCGGGCGGAGGCATACGCCATGAGCCATCCGCCGGGCAAGGCGTTTCTCGATGGGTTGGGCAACGGCTTAGGCTATGCATGGATTCTGATGGCCGTCGCTTTCTTCCGCGAGCTGCTGGGGGCCGGAAAACTCTTCGGATACCCGATCATCCCCGATATGCTGTATCGCATGGGCTATGAAAACAACGGCATCATGATGCTGGCTCCCGGCGCGTTCCTGCTGCTGGGAATGATCATCTGGGTTCAACGGGCCGTATCCGGCAAGGTGGAGGAATGAGTATGGACCTGCTGAGTTTGGCCGTTAAATCGATCTTCATCGAAAACATCCTGCTGGCTTACTTTTTGGGGATGTGCTCATACCTCGCAGTATCCAAACGCGTCGATACCGCCTGGGGCCTCGGCGTCGCCGTCGTTTTCGTGATGACCATCACCGCTCCCGCTAACTGGTTTATATATAATTTTCTGCTTCGGGAAGGCGCTCTCACATGGGCCGGCTTTCCCGATGTCGATCTCAGTTTTCTCGGTTTCATCGCCTACATCGCAACCATCGCCGTTATGGTCCAAATCGTCGAATTAGCCATCGATAACTTCAGCCAACGCCTGTACAACGCCCTGGGCATCTTTCTCCCACTCATCGCCGTTAACTGCGCCATTCTCGGCGCTTCCCTCTTCCTCGTCGAACGGGATTACTCCCTGGCGGAATCGACTGTCTTCGGGTTCAGCAGCGGCATCGGCTGGATGCTCGCGATCATTTCCTTGGCCGCCATCCGGCAGAAACTCCGCGCCGCCCCCATCCTGTCTCCCCTGCGCGGGCTCGGGATCACGATGATCATCACCGGCCTGATCGCCATGGCATTCATGTGCTTCTCCGGCATCAGTCTATAACGGAGGTACTTTGTGAGCATTACGCTTCTTGTCATTCTCAGCACGGTCCTCTTCACCGGCATCATCCTGGCACTGATCGCCGTCCTACTCGTCGCGGAAAGTAAGTTGGTACAAAAAGGTGATGTAACCATCCGCATCAATGACGATGATGAAAAGACATTGACAGTAGGAAAGGGGAAGACACTGCTCCGAACCCTGGTTGATCAAGGCATCTACCTGCCTTCCGCCTGCGGAGGCGGGGGCACATGCGGCGTCTGCCGCTGCCAGGTGAAGCAAGGAGGGGGTGACGTTCTTCCGACGGAGCGCACGCATCTGACGCAGAAAGAAATCCGGGATCACTGGCGAATATCGTGCCAGGTCAAAGTCCGGGAAAACATGATGGTGACAATCCCGGAAGACGTGTTCAGCATTAGGAAATTCCAATGCACGGTGGTTTCCAACCGAAATGTCGCCAGTTTCATTAAAGAACTGATCATGAAGCTACCCGAGCGAGAAACCTTGGATTTCAAACCCGGAGGTTATGTTCAAATCGATATACCGGCCTATTCCAACCTCTTGTATTCATCGTTCGACATCGACCCGGAATACCGTCCAGAGTGGGAAAAGTACGCCATGTTCAACTATGTGGCAAACAATGACGAGGAAGCGAATCGGGCTTATTCGATGGCGAACTATCCGGCAGAAAGCGGAATCATCAAGCTGAACATCCGGATCGCTTCGCCTCCACCCCGAATACCCGACGTACCGCCCGGAATCGGTTCATCGTATCTGTTCAATCTCAAACCAGGAGACGTCGTCACGGTTAGCGGGCCGTATGGGGAGTTCTTCATCAAGGATACTGACAGGGAAATGGTTTACATTGGTGGAGGCGCCGGGATGGCTCCGTTGCGCAGTCACCTGTTCCACTTGCTGAAAACGGACCATAGCACGCGACGCATCAGCTACTGGTATGGCGCGCGGTCGGCCAGGGAAATTTTCTACGCCGATGAGTTTCAAGATCTGGCTGCCCAAAACCCCAATTTCACATTTCATATCGCGTTGTCGGAACCGCAGCCAGAAGACGGATGGACCGGTCCTCGGGGATTTATTCACCAAGTCGTTCACGACCAGTATCTGAAAACGCATTCCGATCCGGAAGATATCGAATTCTATATGTGCGGTCCACCGATGATGAACGACGCCGTCAACTCCATGCTGTACAATCTAGGGGTTGAAAAGGAACAGATCGCTTTCGACGATTTCGGTGTCTGAGTCACCACAGCATCACGCCACCCGCAGGTTTATTTCCATCCGAACGTCTTCATATCGAACGCACCGACCAGCGCGTTCATTCCGGGGTTCGTCAGAGCACCGTAAATCCGTATCCCCTCCGCTTGCCCTGCTCCAGCAGGCCACGGAAACGCCGGCAGAACGACAACCGGTGTATCACCCGGTTCAAAAGCCGGGTACAGCGACAGGTAATGATCGAATGTCGGCGAAAACGACGGTGCGTAGAACAAATGCCCATACACATCCAGGATGACGAACAGAGGATAGCCTTCCAGGATGCGGCCTTCGGCATTGGTCACAATAGCCTGGACAGAGAACATATCGCCTGTGGCAAACATGACGGACGGCATTTCCAGCGTGACCCCTGTTGTGGATGATGGTGTTCGCGTGGGGACCGGGGTTGGATCGGAGGGGGTTGCGGTGGGCGTTTCCGGGGGAGATGGGGTGGGTGTCGGAGTGGGCGTGAATGTCGGGTATGGCGTATTGGTGGGATAGGATGTGGGTGTCGGGGGAGGGGTTGGAATCGTACCGCATTCGCCGGTCAGTACGACACGGATATCATCGATATTCCATCCGCAGTACTGCCATCCGACATCGGTCGGACCCATTCCCCATCGAATCCTCACGTCTTCAGCTCCAACCGCTGAACTGGACAAATCAAATTCCCAATAGGTCCAGGCCCCGCCATCAAAACTGATAGCATATGGATTTTCGTAAATCTGATTCCATGTCGCACCATTGTCCGTACTGACATCGATGACGATATGATCGTACTCACTCTTCTCAACACCGACCCAGCCCCAGAACGATAGAGTGACGAATTCGCCGGTACTGCAATCGATCGATGGACTGACAAGGTATTCCGTCATCGCCATACTGGCCGGATAGTCACCGTTGAGATTATACCCATACACACAGGAACCGGTGTATCCCGAATCTGGATCCGGCGATCCATGGTCTCCACCCTGTCCCGCAGGCACACCCCAGGCCCACATTCCCTGGGTTTCCCACTGGGGATTGATGATCAGCGGTTCATCCATCACAGCCACTTCTTGGTATGTTGTCACGAGATAGCCGGCACCGCTGTTATTACTGATAGTTTCATTTCCAGCTTCATCTTCTGCGGCGATGAACAGGAAGATCTCCTCGCATTGCGCCAATCCGGAAATCGTCAGGCTGTGCTGCGTGATGTATTCCTGGCCAGACAGGACCTGATCGGGAGGATAGACCGCGCCGTAATACAGCCGGGAAATGGCGGGTTCATTCGTCGCCCACGTGACGGTGACGGAGGAGGCACCCGGAACAATCTGGATGTTCCCAATCGCGGGTCCAATGCAGTCAGCCATGATGGATTCGGTCACTTCGGTGGCCTGCCCGTTACAGTCCTCATCCAAATAGAGCAGGATGATATCATCACCGTGAGCGACCTCCAGATACCCGGATCCGGTCATGAACGTTCCGGTAAATATCCCGAGATCAGGTGCGACTTCGGTGCAGACGACCGGGATTCCTGCTGGATCGGAATCGCTGAATACCGTCGCGGTCAATGTATCCAATGTCATCGGATCGAGGTTGAGATCGGAATCCATGATCTGGATCGAAGCCGATGCAGAGCAGGACATGACGGAAACATCGAATGCAACAATCCCGCAATCCGGTGCTCCGGATGGAATGGTGGTTTCGAATGGAAGCAGGTTGTATCCGGTAACAACCAGGGTGACATCGATCCCCGGCTGAACCGGCGGATCCAACGGAATGATCGCGATACCGCCGGATGCAGACGCGCATCCGAGAATCTGACCCTCCTGCGAAACAGCCACACGGGCACCGTCCTCAGCCACCGGCAACGACACGATATCCGTTCCAGCTGGGATGGCGACAGGAATTTCGACATCGGGAGCAACCGGCACATCGGTTCGCAGCATCATTTCCGGATCCCCAAACCAGTGGAACAGACGATATGTATACTGCGTGGAAGAACCCAGCCCTTCATACATACTCATATAATATTTACCAAAAACCAGTGCTTCGCAGGGCCGGACGCTGTTTCCATAGATGTTTCCGCTGTGACTTGTATCGTAATTCGGAAACATACCGGTATAGATACCATGGCATAGCAGGTCATTGTACCCGGAATAACTGACACGTGTGGCCCCGACAACCCCAACGGCTCCACCGCCGGAGTGTTTCTGAAATGCCTCGGCGAAACAGTCGCTGCCGTAGTCCATCGCGCCCGTGAGACAGTTGAGAGAAAATACCACGGGCAGTCGATTGCCATTAGTCAGGGCATTGATTTGGGTGACCGAGTAGGGTGGATCACCCCAGCTCGTTTCCCCGCCGTGATCTCGGTGTTGAACGATGCTGACGCCGGCATTAATGGCATTGGTGATAGCGTCGCGGGCCTGGTATGCAGGGGTAATCATGTCCACATAAGCCTGGGGAACCTGCGATGGATGAGCGGGGCGATGGGGATAGCCGTCAGGCCGATAATAGAGGCTGGAACAACCGGAAGCGCTGGTGCACAAGGCGGTGAACATATTCATGTTGCCGGAAGTGCCGAGAAACGCGTAGACGTGCATGGCGGTTTCAAAAAACCATCGGTCTGCTTCGCAATAAGGAGCGTCTTCATCCTGGAGATACGCAGCGATGAGGCCGTTCCGGTACCAATCCGCGACTTCAGGCGTGCGGTCATATCCCAGGATTTTGTTCACGACGGTCGTGCATTGGGATTCTGTGGCCACGCTGAATCGACCGATAAACAGATCCGGGAAATAGTCTGAACCGATCAGTGTGCTGTAGGGCAGGTCGGAGGGAAACGCGTCGCCGTAGGCATCGGGGCTGACGGTTTTAGGAGGTAGTTGTGCCACATCGCCGACCAGTAAAACATATACAGGAGCGGGATTCCAGGTTGTCATTGCGTTCAGGAGATAGGTTTCGATGGCAGCAGGAGTGGCCGCTCCGATTTCCGACAGTGTTACCAGCCGGGTGGTATATCCTTTGAGGGTCTTCCATTCCACGAGGGGGAGCAATTCATCGGCGAACATGTCGGCGGTGACGATCAGGTAATCCGCTCCGTTTCGGGTCACAGGGCGGGAGAGTTTGCGTGGGGTATGAAGAGGATCGTTGGGATGAGGAAGAGAGTTGAGATTGGAAACGATCCGGGTCGCCATCGAATCGAAGACATCGGACGTCAATCCCGGATGAGTGCTGGAGATGTTTGGATGAACCGATGACGCCGGCCAAGTCAGCGTCACGGTCATTTGGGGAATCACAGACACGATGCCGGTAGCCGGTGTGTATTGAATGGGAAAGATCTCCAGGAAGATAACCCGGTGATTCCTCATCATTCCGTCTTCGGCGATTCGGGCGGCAGTTCCAGGGACAGGTTTCGCGACGGTATAAGCTGCGGGATCGAAAGCAAAATCAGGCGCCTGGCCACGTTCGGAACAATCGAGTTCCGGTGGCTGATTCGGCATGATCGTAAACGTTCCGGGCAACGCCTGGGTATCTCCGGAAACCGACATGGACACCTGAGCACCCAACGGTATCTCCAGATACAACCCCTTGAACGGCAACCGAGGAGCGCCAATATCCCCCATCCAGCCGGCCCCGCCCAGGGACAGGTCCTGAAAAACCGTCTCATCCCCGTCAATATCGGTTACCTTGACACCTGGAACGTGCAGAAACAGATCGATTCTCCCGGGCACTTCCACCGAATCAATCGTTACTGGATCATCGGTGGCGGCACCGGGAGACAGCGGGATGAACCCGCTCCACACCGGTCCTGTTCCGATCAGCATCCAGAGGACGTATGCCGTGGCTATGGGTGTAAACGAAGACTTCATATTGATAGCTCCCTATTCAATTCCATTATGTTTTTCCGTATGGATACGGAAACCCCCGAGGTCCGTCGGTCATCGGTGCAAGATACGGACCGGCCGGGGATAATTCGATTGACGCGAACCAATCGGGTTGCCACCCGGAGACCATTCAAGTCAGATTGCAGGAGACGTCAGCGCGAGAGATGGCATCGCTGGAGACCATTCAGGTCAGACCGCAGATGGAGGCTGATGCGTTGAAGGGTTCACGGCTGGAATGTATCGACAGCGCAATCATGCGGAAAGAATGGTGTACAGAAACCGTTTGATCTTCCGGGACGGTGTTTTTTCAAATTCCCGCGGATACAGTTTGATCCGGACAATCTTGCTGTATGCAGGGAGATCCTCGTTCAGCTTCGAGCGGTTGGCTTCGAGTTTCTTAAGAAGGTCATCTTCGCTCAATCCGGATTCCTCTACCTGATCCATGTCCGGGTAGACCAATGCCACCAGTACGCCGTTGTCCTCGACAACCAGCGATTCCGCCACAAACGGCATGTAATTGAGCTGCGCTTCGATCTCCTCAGGGTAAATATTCTGCCCGCTCGGACCCAGGATCAGGCTCTTCGATCGGCCCCTGATAAATAGAAATCCATCGACGTCCTTCATGCCGAGATCGCCGGTATGCAGCCATCCATCGGAATCCAGAGCTTCTGTCGTCGCTTCCTCGTTTTTATAATACCCTTCCATCACGTTCTCGCCACGCACACAAATTTCGCCAATTCCCGTTTCAGGGTCCGGTCGATCGATCCGACTTTCAAGGTAATTAATCGTTTTCCCCACGGAATGGGGGCGGGTTTCGCTGTGGCGTGCATAGCTGATCAACGGACCACATTCCGTCATACCGTATCCGATCGTAACCTCGAATCCGATTTTACGAAAAAAGGATTCCACTTCCTCATTCAATGCCGCACCGCCCACAATGATTTCGATGAATCTGTCCCCGAATGCCGTTCGCAACGAGCGATAGATTTTTTTCCGAACAAGAGCTGATATTCCGGGAGTTTTCAGTAAAGTCCGTACAGTTCCTTTCTGAATCATGGGTTTGACTTGTTTGCGGTAAATTTTTTCGAGGATCAGAGGAACGGCAAGGATCAACCGGGGGCGGACATCCTGAAATGCCTTGATGATCACCTTCGGCGA
>JAFGMN010000069.1 GCA_016927515.1 candidate division CSSED10-310 bacterium
ACCGGTCGCCGGGTCCGGTCGATGTCTCCCGCTGGGAGGGTGCAGATGCCATTTGCATGTGCGGCACGGGGTCCCGTAGGGGATCACGGCGGGAAGTCGGTTCTTGAGCGCGGGATATCCGGGTGGGAGGGTCCTGATAATCGCGTACGCGTGGTTCTTCGAAACCGGTTGCGATGACGGTGATTTTCATCCGGCCGGCCCATTCCGGGTGAATCACATGACCGAAAATGATCAGGGCGTCTTCATCCGCAGCCTGCTCAATCCGGTTGCAGGCCGCATTGAACTCAATCATGCCCAGATCGTCACCGCTGGTGATATTGATCAGGACACCCCGGGCACCGTTGATACTGAGATCTTCCAGCAGAGGAGAGGAAATGGCTGCTTCCACTGCATCACCCGCCCGGTTTTCGCCGATGCCGATACCGGTTCCCAACAATGCCTTACCCATGTCCGTCATAATGGTTCGCACATCGGCAAAATCCACATTGACTTCACCGGGCTCCGTAATGAGATCGGAAATTCCCTGTACAGCATTGCTGAGAATTTCATCCGCTTTCATAAATGCATTTCGGACGGATGTATCGGGTTCAACGGCGGATAAAAGCTTTTCATTGGGAATAACGATCAATGTGTCGACATACTCCTCTAAATCGCGGATACCGGTGTCGGCGATTTTCCGGCGACGACGGCCTTCAAAGCGGAACGGAAGGGTCACGACGGCAATGGTCAGGATACCCAGTTCCCGAGCGATCTGGGCCACAATGGGCGCACCACCGGTTCCCGTTCCACCACCCATTCCGGCCGTGATGAAAACCATGTCGGCCCCGGTCAGATGCGTCCGGACTTTTTCTTCGTCTTCCAAAGCCGCCGCCCGGCCCACCTTCGGATTACCGCCAGCCCCCAGGCCCCGGGTCAACCCTGATCCGAGTTGAATACATGTCGGCGCATGATACTGCTGTAACGACTGCATATCGGTGTTGCAGGCAATGAACTCCACGCCGCTCATTTGTTTCGTCAACATGCGCTCCACCGCGTTGCAACCACCGCCGCCGATACCGATGACCTTGATGTTCGCCTGATTCTTTGCCACTTCCTCGATATAGCTGTACATGGTTATTGATCTCCTCCAAGCCAGAAAAACACCGTCCGGGTGAATCGTTTCCATTTCATTACACCACCCGGTTCCCAGCAAGGGTTCTGAGGATGCCTCAGACCATATAATGCCAGACCGACGGCGGATGCCGCCAGAGGAACGGGTGCAATATCCGTCATACCGCCCACATCTCTCAGATGCCCCCGAATCACCGGCATACCCAGTATTTTTTCAGCCAGTTCCGATGTTCCGCGAAGCATACTGCCTCCTCCCGTCAAAATGATGCCGGATGTATAATGATTAGGCAGCTCAAGCTGATCCATATGGTCAGCGACGATTTCGAGTAATTCTTCAATCCGCGATTGAATAATCTCTGCAATCCGCTGCTGAGACGTGGGATTGGCTGCCTGACCGCCACCCAGCGGCGGAATCTGGATTTTCCGGTCGTCGGACGCGAGAGCGGTCAGCGCGCAGCCATGATCGATTTTGATCCGTTCCGCATCCTTGATGGTTGTGTTCAAACCGATAGCGATGTCCGACGTAACCAGGTCACTCCCGATAAACATCGGCGGCGGAATTCGCACCTGCCTGCCAACAGCCGAAGCCATTTGCGTGACTGATCCGCCGATATCCAGCAGGCAAATACCGATTTCACGCTCATCCGGCGTGACGAGCGATTCCAGCGCAGCCAGGGGATCGACCACGATATGGGCTGCAGCGAACCGACATTTTTTCAGCGCATGCAGAATGTTTTGCATCGTCGCGCCAGGCGCGAAAATTTGCTGAATATCGGCGGATAACGATTTCCCGATCATACCCACCGGTGAAGTCAACCCAGACTGATCATCCACGGAATAACTCTCAGGGAAACTGTGAATCAGATGCCAGTCCGGATCCTCGATGACACGTGCCTGAAACTCCACGGCCGGAAGATGCTTCCGGCCGATTTCCCGGCGTTTCTTAAAAGCATGGGTGACCGTTCCACGCACGCTCCGGCACTGCACACCGCAAAGATTCACGGTAACGGTTCGAATCGGGCTCCTGACCAGCGATTGGATGTTGGAACGGCACACATTCACAGCATCTTCGAGGGCTTCCAGGTTGACGATCAAACCATCCCGAAGAAAGCGGCAGGGAACCCGATCGAACGCGAGCAGTTCGGGACGGTCCGGAGGATGATGCTGAACGACCGCCATGGACACGCTGGTGGTGCCCAATGAAAGTCCGGTGGATCGTTCGGTCGTATCGGTCATGGTCAGACTCCGAGCCAGGGACGGATCAGGATTGTTCCCGGAAACCGCAGATCCAGTTCGATACGGGAATGATCCGGATGCGCCGTGATCCATTGATGAACGTATGCGAGACAACTGCCGGGATCCCGGAAGCCGGTGCGGGGGAGCCGAAGCAGGGTGGTGGTTTGACGATCCATTAGGTGAAGTTCGTATTCATCGCATGCAGCTAGAGCCGAGAACCGATACAGGTTTCGATTCGACTGACAGACAAGGTTGCGGACGATGTCATAGAAATCGGCGAGTCCGGCATCAGGTGTGAGCAGGTCGTCGATTGATATGTGCGATGGAACTTCGAAGATCGGCAAATCGCCATGCTCCGGCCAGTAAAGAAACGGAACGCCTCCGGGACCCAGACAGATTTTTTCCTTTCCGTTGGTCACCATCAGTATGGGACGTCGCATGGCAAGATTCAGTTCGAATCCAGTGAATCCCAGACGCCTGATGGTGACCCGTTCCACTTGCTTGAAAGCCGATATATCATGACGGAGCTGGTCGCGGGATATGCGGAAGAACCACTGTCCCCGGTAACTGTCCAGAAGATCGGCAAGCGGAAGGGAGCGCAGGGAGTCGTCGTCGGCAGAGACGTCGAATCGGTAAATCCGAAACCACGGAACAGTGCTTCCTGCGAATCCCAGTGCCCCCACCGCTCCCAGGGCCAGGCCGAGCAATACGACAGAACCGGTGTGCAACCATTTCATCGTACCGGCCCTCCCGGATCCATGACCCGGCCCCAAGCATCCACTATCCGGACTTCTAGTTCGAGCTTCACTCCATACGCTGCTGCCACCGTCGCCCGCACATGCTCGATCACCCGGATGATGTCGGAAGCGGTAGCTCCACCCAGG
>JAFGMN010000070.1 GCA_016927515.1 candidate division CSSED10-310 bacterium
ATGCACATACTCACGACAGCCCCCCCCTGGATGTCGACCTGGAAAAAGGTCTGAATCTGATCATCCTGTCCGGACTCCTGTTTTTCCTGCTGCGTAAACCGGCATCCCGCATGTTCGTCCGGCGCCAGGTCACAATTCGGCATGCACTCCGGCAAACAGAAAAAAATCTTCAGGAAAGCCAGCAGAATTTGGATGCCGCTCGATTGGAAAAAGATCGCACCGCCACACTGATCGATGAATTGGAGCATGAAACTCGTGTGCAGACTCAGCGGCAGGTGGATGCGCTGATTGAAGATGCCCACGCCAAAACGGTCCGATTGGAAGAAGCCGAACAAAAACGCCTGAGTCATCTGGAAGCAGACGCCATCGCTCGATTGCATTCGGACACGGTCCGAGATGCACTGTCACGCGTGGAAACGCAATTCGCCCGTGGAATCGATCCGGAAACCGACCGGAGATTGGTGGCGGAGTTTATCGCCGGATTGGCTTCCGTTAAAACGCTGGAAGGACTGTAATATGCTCGACATCCATGCGGAACGCTATGTTCGCGCACTGGAAAAAGCGTCGCGAAGCGGTGATGATATGTTTCGAACGCGGGAAACCATGACCACGCTTCGGACCACGCTGAATCGTTCCGACGGCATCACACACCTTCTGCATCGGGCCGATATTGTTCCCGGCGCTGCCGTCGCCGTCGCCGATTCACTGATCACCAGTATCCGCCCGACATCCTGTGTCGAAAAACTGATCCGATTGCTCGCCCAAAAACACCGTCTGCATCTCCTGCCTGCCATCACCCGCCAGTTTTTCGAATACATCTGCCGGCTGGACGGCATCGTCTCCGCATCCGTAACCTCAATTCGCCCCCTGGATGACAATGAAAAAGAACAAATCACCGGCCATGTTCAGCGCTTGGTTGGCAGCCCGGTTCACATAGAATGGTACTCCGATACATCCCTTCTCGGCGGCGTGATTGTCCGAATCGGCGATCGGATTATCGACGGCTCTCTCCGGACCCGTATCCGGAAACTGCATAACACTATGGTCCAGACCCGAAAGGATCGATCGTCATGAAAAGAATCAACCCGGCAGACGTTTCCGCAATGATTTCACGGCAGCTATCCGAATTCGAGACGTCACTCGATTTCGCCGAAACCGGCGTTGTCGTCGAAGCCGGAGACGGTATCGCCCGGGTGATCGGTCTTGAAAACTGCATGTATAACGAGTTGCTGGAGTTTGATGGCGGCGTTTACGGCGTTGCATTGAACCTTGAAGAAGACAATGTTGGTGTCGTCATTCTCGGGAATTATCTGAAAGTCGTTCAAGGACAAACCGTCCGCCGGACCCATCGCATCTTGTCGGTACCGGTAGGCGATGCCATGATCGGCCGGGTTGTGAATGCGCTGGGTGAAGCCGTTGATGGAAAAGGAACGATTACCGGGGAATTGACCATGCCCATTGAACGGCTGGCCCCCGGCGTTCTCGACCGGCAACCAGTGGAAGAACCGCTCCAGACAGGCATCAAGGCAATCGATAGCATGATTCCAATCGGTCGGGGTCAGCGGGAATTGATCATCGGGGACCGACAAACAGGAAAAACCGCGCTGGCCCTCGATGCCATCATCAACCAGAAAAATACGGGTGTCATCTGCATTTATGTCGCCATCGGGCAACGCCAGTCGCGCGTGTCGCAATTGGTAGCGGTTTTGGAGGAACACGGAGCGATGGCCTATACGATCGTCGTTCAGGCCTCGGCCTCGGAACCCGCTCCACTGCTCTACATCGCACCGTATTCCGGGTGCACGATGGGAGAATACTTCATGCATCGCGGCCGGAGCGTGCTGATCGTATACGACGATCTGTCTAAACACGCCGTGGCGTATCGCCAGCTTTCGCTGCTCTTGCGGCGCCCCCCCGGCCGGGAAGCGTACCCTGGAGATGTTTTTTATCTACACTCTCGACTCCTGGAACGGGCAGCCCGGATGGCAGACGAGTTTATTGTCGTCCGGCAGATCGATGACGACACCGTGCGGGATGGGGTTGACGGCCGGCGACATCATCGCCGGGATGAGCAGGAAGAAAAACAACTGGATGACGCGTTGGCCGCTGCGGGACCGGGACATGAAATCCGGCGGGTGCCGGAAAGCGGTGGAACCCTGACAGCGCTTCCGATCATTGAAACGCAAGCAGGCGATGTATCCGCTTATATTCCCACCAATGTTATTTCCATCACCGATGGCCAGATTTTCCTGGAAACCGACCTGTTTTACGCCGGGATCAAACCGGCCATCAATCCTGGAATTTCCGTTTCCCGTGTGGGAGGCGCAGCACAGATCAAAGCCTATAAGAAAATCGCCGCACCCCTGCGACTGGATCTCGCCCAATATCGCGAACTTCATGCCTTCTCCCAATTTGGCAGTGATCTCGACGTCGCAACACAACAGCAATTGAACCGCGGCGTGCGCCTGGTAGAAATACTCAAACAGGAGCAATTTTCGCCGATGTCTGTCCCGGAGCAAATTGCGGTCATTTTCGCGGCCACGCAGGGGTATTTTGACCAGGCACCGATCCATGAAATTCCGCGATATGAATCACAGATGTTACTTTACTTGAGGGAGAAGCAACCGGGTATTTTAAAAACCATCGCGGATACCGGGCAATGGTCTAGCGAGTTGGAAAGCCGGATGCGGGCTGCGATTGACGCATTTCTCGAAACCATCCGGCCGGTTTCCCGGAAGGGTTGAATGCCATGTCACATCTTCGAGAAATTCGCCATCGAATTCAGGGTGTAAAAAAAACACAACAGGTAACCCGGGCCATGAAAATGGTGGCGGCGACGAAACTCAGGCGATGCCAGCAAGCTCTGCTGAAAATGCGCCCGTATGCCGAATATCTGGAAGACATCATTAGCGCATTGTTGACCGACGAGGAACTCCCCGTGAATCCTCTGCTGGCGCCTTCCACCGGAAATCAACTGCACGTGCTGGTTATGGCTGGGGATCGTGGGTTGTGCGGAGGATTCAACACCACCATATTCCGCTATGCCGATACCGTCATCAGGAGTCATGAAGGTCCTCTGCACGTAACGGTTTTCGGAAGAAAAGCGGTCGAGTATTTCATGCACAAACAGGTGCGGATCGATGAATCGTATGTGGACCTGGATCGTCTCGATTTCCTGGAACTGAGCCGGTACATCACCGAGAAACTGATCCGCCGGTATGCATCGGGGGAAATCGCACAAATCGTGATTATTTACTCGCGTTTTCACAATATCATGCAGCAGCAGGTCATCGGGGATGCCGTTCTCCCACTGGCTTTCGATCCGCAATCCAGTTCCCGGAAACACCTGGATTATATTTTTTATCCGGATTCGGCCTTGGTTCTGGATCAGTTGTTGCCCCGGTATGTTTCGTGGCATGTGTATCGGGCACTGCGGGAGACCATGGCCAGTTTGTACGGTGCTCGGATGACGGCCATGGATATGGCAACCCGGAATGCCGGAGAACTCATCAATCGTCTGGTCTTGGATTATAATCAGGAACGGCAGGCAACGATCACCCGAGAGTTGATAGAAATCATCTCGGGGGCCGAGGCGTTAAACCGGTAACGGGAGGAGGTGGGTATGAAGCAAGGCAAGGTAACCCAGGTAATCGGACCGGTTGTCGATGTCGATTTTCCGGAAGATGAGCCGCCGCGGATTTTTACCGCTCTGGTCATAGATAATCGTTCTTACCGCAAGGACACGGAACTGGAAATTCACACGGTACTGGAAGTTCAGCAGCATCTTGGAGAAGGCCGGGTCCGGTGCGTTTCGATGAAGCCTACCGATGGGCTGTATCGGGGGATGCCCGTTCATAATACGGAGAAGCCGATTATGATCCCGGTGGGTCCGGGGACATTGGGCCGGGTCATGAACGTGTTGGGGGAACCGGTGGACCAGGCCGGACCGGTGCATGCCGATACATATTATCCGATTCACACCGAACCGCCGGCTTTTGATGAGCAAGACACGTCCCAGCAGTTACTGGAAACGGGTATCAAGGTAATCGATTTATTGGAACCGTATAGCCGGGGAGGAAAAACCGGGTTGTTCGGCGGAGCTGGTGTCGGTAAAACAGTGCTGATCATGGAACTGATCCACAATATTGTGACGGAACACCACGGATATTCTGTGTTCAGCGGCGTGGGAGAGCGGACCCGGGAAGGGAATGATTTGTGGTTGGAAATGCGTCGATCGCGGGTAGGAAACGCATCGGTTCTGGATTCGACGGCACTGATTTACGGGCAGATGACTGAATCCCCCGGCGCCAGGCTTCGAGTCGGCCTGACGGGCCTGACCGTAGCGGAATACTTTCGAGACCAAGGCAACAATGTGCTTCTTTTCATTGACAACGTTTTCCGTTTTACCCAGGCGGGATCCGAAG